>NZ_JBFSUD010000013.1:0-89945 GCF_041467175.1 Vibrio sp. 10N.247.310.24 | reverse complement strand
CGTTTTTTTATTCGTTCGATTAAAAAGAACTCAAAACGCCTCAAAAGTAGGCTTTTCTCTTACATCTCTTGTAGTTTCTTAGAGAATAAAGAGACTTTTCCCCAATTTGTGTACTCGACTTCTTTGGTTGTATCCGTTTCTCCGCCTGTCATATTCATAATGAAGCGAATCATGGTTTTATCGAACCAGTTATAACGAGGGTAATAGAGGGCGCCCGCGAATACACCGATCAAAGTTGGTTGCCACGGGGACTTAAGAAGGAACTTCTTAATATAGACGCTACCTTCAGGAGTATCTTTGCCTTGGTCTTCTTTACGAGCTGTTAAGTTAACGCAAAAGAAAGCAACCTTATTGGATTGCAACTGAGTAAGGTTGGCATCAATGAACTTATATAGCTTCTTATTAAGGTGGCCGTAACGAATAGATGCACCAATCAACACTCTGTCGTATTGAGCAAAGTCGACATTACTAATAGTGTGCAGATCTTGAAGCTCACATTCGAACTCATTCATTTCTTCTTTTATATAGTTCAAGATCTTCTTGGTTTGCCCTTCACGGCTTGAATACAAAAATAGAGCTTTTGCCACAATATGTCCTTAGCTACGCCAAAACGTAGGGGTCAACAAAATTAATAAGGTGAATATCTCTAAACGACCAAACAGCATAGATACGATCAACACCCATTTGGCCTTATCATTCACATCGCCGAAGTGCATTGCCACTTCACCTAAGCCAGGGCCAAGGTTATTCAATGTTGCCGCTACGGCAGAGAAAGCACTCAGCTCATCCATCCCAGTAGCAATAAGAGCCAACATACAAACCACAAAAACCAATGCGTATGCAGAGAAGAAGCCCCAAACCGCATCAACAACACGTTGTGGTAACGCAGAACCGCCAACTTTGATGGTATAGACAGCACGCGGGTGAACAAGACGCTTCATTTCACGAGCACCTTGTAGAGTAAGCAATAAGATTCGAATAACTTTCATACCACCGCCCGTTGAACCTGCACAGCCCCCTATAAAAGAAGAGAACAGAAGCAGAACAGGTAAGAACAATGGCCACTCGGAGAAACCTGTAGTGGTGAAGCCTGCTGTCGTCGATATAGATACCGTTTGGAACAAGGCTTGATCAAAGGCATCGTAATACGAGTCATAAGAGTGGTGATTAAGCAGTAATAAGAAACAAACTAAGAACAAGACTGCTTGAATAAAGATAAAGGCGCGGAATTCAGGATCTTTCCAATAATACTTAGGATGCACACCACCAGAAGCAAATGCAGCAAAGTGAAGCGAATAGTTACACGCAGAGATAAGAAGGAACACGACCGTAATCATGTTGATAGCCGGACTATTGAAATAGCCCATACTCGCATCGTGAGTCGAGAAGCCACCAATCGCAATAGTAGAGAAGCTATGACTGATAGCATCAAAGAAGCTCATGCCTGCAAGCCAAAACGCCACCGCACAAGCAATCGTTAGACTCAGATAGATGTACCAAAGCGCTTTTGCCGTTTCAGCAATACGCGGAGTCATCTTACTGTCTTTTACTGGACCCGGGATTTCTGCACGATATAGCTGCATACCACCGATGCCGAGAACAGGAAGGATGGCTACCGCTAATACGATGATACCCATACCACCAAACCATTGCAGGAACTGGCGGTAAAACAGAATCGCCTTAGGCAGATCATCGAGGCCGACAATAACGGTCGCGCCCGTGGTTGTTAATGCAGAGAAGGATTCGAAGAAAGCATCGGTTACCGACACATTGGGGTTATCGGCGATCAAAAACGGCAGCGCACCAGCACTACCGATTACCGTCCAGAATAAAACAACAATCAAGAAGCCATCACGCGCTTTCAATTCATGCTTATAACGTCGGTTTGGAAACCAGCAGGTTGCTCCACAGAATAAGAGAACAAAAAAGGTCGTCACAAATGGCACACCCGCACCATCTCGATAGATCAGAGCGACGAGCGCAGGTGCGAGCATTGATACACTAAAAAGTGCTAATAATAATCCGACGATTCGAATAATTGAGCGAAATTGCATGAGCTATTGAACGAAGCGAAATGCTTCACACTTCCTAGTTGTCTTTGACTTTCGTTACCAGTGCCTTAGCACCGCTTTTATTGATCATGGTTTGGGTAAACGAATCTACCTGAAGGAGCTCTATTTCAATAATAAGCTCAACTTGAACACCATAATCCGCTTGGACTTCAACAGCCTGATGCTGAGCCATGATGGATTGTGCAATCGGCACAAAACCATAGTCTAACTCTAGCCGTAATTTTGTGGTTATTTTTTTCTCGATAGTTTGAAGCAGCTTGAGAGCTTGTTGTACTCCACCACCATAAGCCTTAACTAAACCACCAGTACCGAGCTTGATTCCGCCTGAATAGCGAGTGACTACAGCCGTTAACTCGCCAACACCCGAACCAGACAGTTGCGCCAAGATAGGCTTTCCAGCAGTACCCGAGGGTTCGCCATCATCACTAAAGCCCCACTTCATCGAGTCTTCAGGTCGCCCTGCAGCAAAGCCCCAACAGTTATGTCGCGCTGAAGAATGCTCTTTTTTTACCTGTTCAACGAACTGCTTAGCAGCTTCTACACTTGGAGTATGAGCAAGATGAGTAATAAAAACGCTCTTTTTTATCTCTTCTTCAAATAAAGCCGACGCTGACGGTATTAAATAGGGCTGTTCATTCATATCGTTAACTTAATTAATAAGAGCGGCGAAGTGTATCACGCGTGAATAATAAGGGTTAGAGGATCTGTGCCATCGCACAATGTTAAACAATTGTTTAAAAAATGTATTGAAATTCACCAAGCAGAGGTACAGACTAGAACAACTGGTCTTACCAGGTGTTCTACAATAATAGAAAGATAACAAGATTCTCTCAAACAATCGTGGATTGTATGTCATGGAGATAGACAATGATTTACCAAGCTAACACCTTACAGGTAAAGGAATTACAAGATGGTATTGCAGAACTTAGCTTCTGTGCTCCGGCCTCTGTAAACAAACTCGACCTTGCTACTTTAGAATCACTAGACAAAGCGTTAGATGCTCTTAATGCTCACGCTGGATTACGTGGTTTAATCTTAACTTCAAACAAAGACGCGTTCATCGTAGGCGCAGACATCACTGAATTTCTTGGCCTATTTGCTAAGCCAGAAGCAGAACTTGATGAATGGTTAAGATTCGCTAATTCAATCTTCAGCAAGCTCGAAGACCTTCCTGTCCCAACTCTTTCAATGATGCGTGGCCATGCCCTTGGTGGCGGCTGTGAATGTGTCTTAGCGACCGATTTTCGTATCGGTGACAAGACCACCAGCATAGGCCTACCAGAAACCAAACTTGGCATCATGCCTGGATTTGGTGGTTGTGTGCGTCTGCCACGTGTTATCGGTGCTGACAGTGCAATGGAAATTATCACGCAAGGCAAAGCATGCCGTGCAGATGAAGCACTTAAAGTTGGCTTGTTAGATGCGATTGTTGAAACAGACCAACTATTAGAAGCAGCGATTAACACTGTTTCTCTAGCAGCCAATGAGAAACTCGATTGGCAGCTACGTCGTAAACAAAAAACATCAGCGCTTTCACTAAGCAAACTAGAAGCGATGATGAGCTTTACCATGGCTAAGGGCTTAGTGGCTCAAAAAGCAGGGCCTCATTACCCAGCACCCATCACTTCGGTGATTGCTATCGAAGAAGCAGCACGTAGCGATCGCGATGCAGCACTAGACATCGAGCGTAAACACTTCGTTAAGCTAGCAAAATCTGAAGAAGCGAAAGCATTGGTCGGTTTATTCTTGAATGACCAATACATTAAAGGCTTAGCAAAACAAGCTGGTAAGTCTGCGAATAAAGCAACGGAACGCGCAGCAGTACTTGGCGCTGGCATCATGGGCGGCGGTATTGCTTACCAGTCAGCATTGAAAGGCGTGCCAGTGATGATGAAAGACATCGCACAAGCGTCTCTTGATCTTGGTATGAACGAAGCTTCTAAGCTGTTGAATAAACGCTTATCACGCGGTCGCCTTGATGGGTTCAAGATGGCAGGTATTCTGTCTTCGATTACTCCAAGTCTACATTATGCAGGTGTTGAGCAATCAGATGTGATTGTGGAAGCGGTTGTAGAAAACCCGAAAGTAAAAGCAGCCGTACTGAGTGAAGTGGAAGGTTTGGTTGGTGAAGACACAGTTCTTACATCAAACACCTCTACGATTCCAATCAACCTGTTAGCGAAATCTTTGAAGCGCCCAGAAAACTTCTGTGGCATGCACTTCTTTAACCCAGTGCACCGCATGCCTTTGGTTGAGATCATCCGTGGCGAGCATACTTCAGAAGAAACAATCAATCGTGTGGTTGCGTACGCAGCGAAGATGGGTAAATCCCCTATCGTTGTTAACGACTGCCCAGGCTTCTTCGTTAACCGTGTACTTTTCCCTTACTTTGGCGGTTTCAGCATGTTGCTACGCGACGGTGCTGACTTCACTAAGATCGATAAAGTCATGGAACGTAAGTTCGGTTGGCCTATGGGCCCTGCGTACTTGTTAGACGTTGTAGGTTTAGACACAGCACATCATGCACAAGCAGTAATGGCGCAAGGTTTCCCAGAGCGTATGGGTAAAGAAGGTCGTGATGCAATTGACGCACTTTACGTCGCTGAAAAATACGGCCAGAAGAACGGCAGCGGTTTCTACACGTACAGCGTAGACAAACGTGGTCGCCCGAAGAAAACCTTCTCCGAAGACATTCTTCCTATCCTGGCTGACGTATGCCAACAGCCACAAGACTTTGATGACCAGACAATTATCCAACGTGTGATGATTCCTATGATCAACGAAGTGGTGCTTTGTTTAGAAGAAGGCATCATCGCGACACCGCAAGAAGCGGATATGGCACTGGTTTACGGTTTAGGCTTCCCTCCATTCAGAGGAGGCGTATTCCGCTACTTAGACAGTGTGGGTATTGGTAACTTCGTTGAAATGGCGAAGAGCTACCAAGACTTAGGTGCAATGTACCAAGTTCCTCAACTATTGCTTGATATGGCAGCGAAGGGCGAAAGCTTTTACGACGGTCAACAAGCCAGTTCTCTGTAACCCACGTTTGGAAAAGGAATAGCAAAATGAAAAATGTAGTTGTTGTTGATTGCCTTCGTACCCCAATGGGACGCTCCAAAGGTGGAGCTTTCCGTCACACTCGTGCTGAAGATCTGTCTGCACATTTGATGAAAGGCATTTTAGAGCGCAACCCAGAAGTGAACCCTGTCGAGATTGAAGACATTTACTGGGGTTGTGTACAACAAACGCTAGAGCAAGGCTTTAACGTCGCACGTAACGCTGCTTTGCTTGCTGGTCTACCGATTGAGATTGGTGCGGTAACAGTCAACCGTTTATGTGGCTCATCTATGCAAGCTCTGCATGATGCAACCCGCTCTATCATGGTTGGTGATGCTGAAATCTGCCTGATTGGTGGTGTCGAGCACATGGGCCACGTACCAATGAACCACGGTGTTGATTTTCACCCTGGAATGTCAAAACACGTAGCAAAAGCTGCCGGCATGATGGGCCTAACTGCTGAGATGCTAGGTAAAATGCACGGTATTAGCCGTGAAGACCAAGATGCATTCGCAGCGCGCTCACATGCTCGAGCTCAAGCAGCAACAGTTGAAGGTCGTTTCAAAAACGAAATCCTGCCAACAGAAGCTCACGCAGCAGACGGTTCACTGTTCACTCTGGATTACGATGAAGTCATTCGCCCAGAAACTACGGTTGAAGGCTTATCTCAGCTTCGCCCGGTATTTGACCCAGCAAACGGTACGGTAACAGCAGGTACTTCATCAGCACTGTCTGATGGTGCATCGGCAATGCTGATCATGAGCGAAGAGAAAGCCAATGCACTTGGCCTGAAGATTCGCGCTCGCGTGAAGTCGATGGCTATCGCTGGCTGCGATCCTTCAATCATGGGTTACGGCCCAGTACCAGCGACGAAAAAAGCACTTAAACGTGCAGGCCTAACCATCGAAGATATGGGTGTGATTGAGCTAAACGAAGCGTTTGCTGCTCAATCTCTTCCATGTGCGAAAGACCTAGGTCTACTGGATGTAGTTGACGAGAAAGTAAACCTTAACGGTGGTGCGATTGCTCTTGGTCACCCACTGGGCTGTTCTGGTTCTCGTATCTCAACAACCCTAATCAACCTGATGGAAGCGCAAGACGTGAAATACGGCTTAGCGACCATGTGTATTGGTTTAGGCCAAGGTATTGCAACGGTATTTGAACGCCCATAGCGGTCGTTGGTTGTAATACTTGTAGAGTAATCTTTTGTGCAGCTATATTTATATAGCTGCACTTTTTATTGCTCGGCGTCCAATAATGTATCGATTCGTTCAGCGAACTTAGCGAGAGAAAAAGCACCACTCACATCTATGCACAAAACGCATAGATTCAATGTTGATGTTTCATTATTTTTTCTTCGATGATTCAACTAAAGTTACTTCAGTTTCCTAATATTCCTCCCACGGAGCAGATCATGTTTAAAGCACTTGTACTAAATCAAGAAGATAAAAAAACTATCGCATCAGTATCTCAAATTGATGAATCTCAATTACCAGAAGGTAACGTGAAGGTTGATGTGAGCTACTCTTCTTTGAACTACAAAGATGGTTTGGCGATTACAGGCAAAGGGCGCATTGTTCGTAACTTCCCTATGGTTCCTGGTATCGACCTTTCAGGTGTGGTTTCACAATCTGATGACCCACGCTACAAAGCGGGTGACGAAGTTGTTCTAACGGGTTGGGGTGTTGGTGAAGGTCATTGGGGTGGCATGGCTGAAAAAGCGAGCCTAAACGGTGATTGGTTAGTGCCAATGCCAGCGGGTCTAGACGCTAAGAAAGTAATGGCGATCGGTACAGCAGGTTTCACAGCAATGCTTTGTGTGCAAGCTATCGTAGATGCAGGCATCAAACCAGAAGACGGTGAAATCTTAGTAACAGGTGCAAGTGGCGGCGTAGGCAGCGTGTCTATTACGCTATTAAACCAACTAGGCTACAAAGTAGCAGCGGTTACTGGCCGTGCTTCTGCAAACGGTGAACTACTTAAATCACTAGGCGCGACACGCATTGTAGAGCGTTCTGAACTAGAAGAACCGGCGAAGCCACTTGAGAAACAACTGTGGGCTGGTGCTATCGATACGGTAGGCAGCAAAGTACTTGCGAAAGTATTGGCACAAATTGATTACAACGGCGCGGTTGCAATGTGTGGTCTAGCAGGCGGTTTTGACTTACCAACCACGGTAATGCCATTCATTCTGCGTAATGTTCGTCTACAGGGTGTTGATTCTGTAATGTGCCCTCGTGAAAAACGCATTAAAGCGTGGGAACAACTGGCTGAGCTACTACCAGAGTCTTTCTACGCTCAAGCAACCAAAGAAGTGTCTTTAGATGGCGCAATTCAAGCTGCAGAAGACATCACTAACGGTCAAATCACTGGTCGTGTAGTTATAAAGCTTTAGTAATCAACTAAAGCTCAAATATCTCAGAACAACAAAGGGCTGATAGTAATCAGCCCTTTTGCATTTTGGTCATTTGGTTCGAGTAAACCAAAACTAGATCTAAGTTAAGTTAACCCAAACCTACATCCGCAATACGCTTCTGAATCAACTCACCACACTCTTCTTTTACTACTCTTCTTAACCATTGTTGCGAGGCAGAAGAATCGCAGCGCGAGTGCCAGATCAGCGAGTAATCAAACGGCATAAACTCAAATGGTAATGGCTTAACAACCAAGTCATAGCGCTCTGCCACCAAATAAGCCAGATCGGCTGGTACAGTGATCACCAACGGCATTCTATCGACAATCGCTAATGCGGCTTCAAGGTGATAAGCACGCAACACCATTTTACGAGGCTGTTGATTGGCTAACGCGTTATCTAATAAAGCCTTAACACCATCACTGATCGCAATCATCGCGTGCGGGAGTGATACATAGTCTTCAAGGCTTAAAGGCTTATCGGCTAATGGGTGATTCTTAGATAACAGACACGACACACCGACCGGCCCCAATACCTCTTGATGAAGTGGTGCAATGCTGCCACTCGGGCGACAAATCGCCATATCGACACGTTCGGTGCTGAGCTGTTTAAACAAATGCTCATGCTGCAATGGTGCAAACTCCAAAGAGATGTTCGGCGCTTGCTCATAAATCTTCGGCAGAGCATAAGGCAAGATAGTTTGCATCGCGTAGTCAGTGGTCGCAATTAAAAAACGCTCACTGCAATAGTAAGGATCGAAATCACTCGGACTAAGCAACTGACGGAATGATTCTAAAGGCTGATCAATGCGCTGGCTGATCTCGAGAGCTTTCTTAGTGGGAATAAGGTGCTGACCTTGGCGTGTAAACAGGGGATCATTGAGTAGTTCTCTTAAGCGGCCTAATACTCGGCTGGTTGCCGACTGGCTTAGGTTAAGACGAAGCGCAGCTTGACTAACACTGCCCTCTTCAATCAATACCTTTAAGGCGACCAGTAAATTCAGGTCTCTACGATAGATGTCTTCTAATTCCACGCCACTTACCTAGCTGTATACAATTATCATTGGTCACTAAGTTGTTTATAGCATGCTTTAGATAAAAAAAATCCCGCAATTACGCGGGGAAGCCCAAGAAAATCTGGGGATAGTGTCGGAATATTGTCGTATTGGAATTTGCTTGCTGTATTCAGGTTAGTGCTCTTGCTCCTCGGCTATGCCTTGCCAACGGCGCATCTCTACCCAAATACCAATAATCGTTGCTACTATGCCAAAAATTGGCATTAGAGAGGTCTCTGTCGATGAGCGTAGTACTAACGCACAAAAAGAAATAAAACAGAGAACTGAATAAATTGTTAATCTATCTAATCCTGTCAACATCGCCACTCCTTAGCTAGTTGCCTTTGATTTGAGTTGTTATCAACTTGTTAATTAAGTTATAGGAAATGGTTCCGTTTGCCAAGCACTTATTGCATATTTTTTCTGCAGACGTATTATTCACTCGTTAGATAGATATAGAGATACAAACCATGACATTCAAACCTGAACTGGCAACCCACACTTTAGAAGCTGAAGGCCTGCGTTGCCCAGAGCCAGTAATGATGGTCAGGAAGACAATTAGAAACATGCAGGATGGCGATGTGTTACTGGTAAAAGCTGACGATCCTTCGACAACTCGTGATATTCCGAGCTTTTGTCGATTCATGGATCACCAGTTGGTAGGCCAAGCGACAGAAACGTTGCCTTACCAGTATTTGATCAGAAAGGGATTGGAGGCGTAACGCCCCACCGACTATCAAGTATCAAAAAAGCCGCTCGTACCTTATGTTCTTCAACAGAACTCAGAGTACGAGCGGCTTTTTGTTTATTCGTTTCTAGATTTATTTTGCAGATGCTCAAGCTGATGCTGAATTTCTCGGATATCTTTTCGCATAGGAATAATATGCGCGACCCGAATCCAAGCTTCTACCGCAAGCCCGGTCATGATCATCGAACCAGCCACCATTGGTAGCCACATGTCCGTCAACACCATGCCTAGTAGTGTAAGTGCAAGACCAAAGGTAAATAGATAACTTTGGCTTTGTGGAGTAATACCCATATAACGCGTCAACATAATCATGCCCTCGTGTTCTTAACTCACAAGATTAAAATATCATGACAAGTATGACAGTTATATGTCCATTCGCTCGATAAACCCCACAATACTGTAAGAGTATGACCTACAACACATTACTCTACTGATTGAGTATAATAGGACTCAATACTACCGCTTAATAGAACGCTGCTGCGATAGCCAAACCCACGAACAACAAGGCTGTGATCTTGCGAATCAGGTCAAGTGGCATCTTATCTGCCGATAGCTTACCAATGATCACCACAGGCACATTCGCCAGCAACATACCAATGGTAGTACCGAGAATGACCCACGTTAATGCATCCGAATATTGAGCCCCTAGAATCGATGTCGCAATCTGAGTCTTATCACCGATCTCAGCAATGAAGAAAGCGATAAAACTGGCGACAAACGGCCCTCGGTTCGAGATCTGTTCATCGTCATCTAATTTATCCGGAATCAGAATCCAGCCTGCCATCGTAATGAAACTGACCACCAGCACCCACTTAAGTACCTCAGGAGATAAATAATCAGCGACCACAACACCTAGCCACGCAGCAAGGGCATGGTTGGCAATGGTGGCAAAGAAAATAGCCGCAATAATAGGTAGCGGTTTTCGATATCGGCTGGCTAATAAAAGGGATAACAACTGAGTCTTATCACCGATCTCGGCTAAGGCGACAGTTGTAATTGAAATTGCTAAAACGCTCACGACATGCTCATTTGGGATGAGGATTATTATATTTAACCAAAGACAAACCTCGCGCCCCATCCCGGTTCACGATGCTTGTCTAAGGTCTTGCTAAGCGCCACCAAGGTGGTGGTTGCCTCGAACGCCATGATGATTTTGCATCAATTATGTTGACGAACGAACTCATTCAATAGGATATGAATAAGTAAGCTACTCCCCAAAGACCGCGAGATTTTAATCACCCACGCTTTCAAACACAAGAGTCAAAGTTATCAAAATATCCACTTGTGCCGAAAAACAAACATTAAAGGCAAAAAAATCCACTAAACGACATTTTAGACCACTAATTAAACAAGATTACCCCTACTCGCTTTACCAATATCTCGGTATACTCAGAGGTTATTTTTATCATTCATTTAAAAGAATCGCGCGAACCTGACTATGCAAAAATACGATATCAAAACCTTCCAGGGAATGATCCTCGCGCTGCAGGATTACTGGGCACAAAACGGTTGTACCATTGTTCAACCACTAGATATGGAAGTAGGTGCTGGCACCTCTCACCCAATGACATGTCTACGTGCACTTGGCCCAGAGCCAATGTCTACGGCATACGTTCAACCTTCTCGTCGTCCGACTGATGGTCGTTACGGTGAAAACCCGAACCGCCTGCAGCACTACTATCAATTCCAAGTAGCTCTAAAACCTTCTCCAGATAACATCCAGGAGTTGTACTTAGGCTCGCTTGAAGTTCTTGGTGTCGACCCACTTGTTCACGATATTCGCTTCGTAGAAGACAACTGGGAAAACCCAACGTTAGGCGCATGGGGTCTTGGTTGGGAAGTATGGCTAAACGGTATGGAAGTGACTCAATTCACTTACTTCCAACAAGTTGGCGGTCTTGAGTGTAAGCCTGTAACGGGCGAGATCACTTACGGTATCGAGCGTCTAGCAATGTACATCCAAGAAGTAGACTCTGTTTACGACCTTGTATGGAACGTAGCACCAGACGGTTCTAACGTGACTTACGGTGATATCTTCCACCAAAATGAAGTTGAGCAATCAACATACAACTTCGAGCACGCAGACGTAGATTTCCTATTCACTTTCTTCGACCAGTGCGAAAAAGAGTGTAAAGAGCTACTTGAGCTTGAGAAGCCACTGCCGCTTCCAGCTTACGAGCGCATTCTGAAAGCAGGTCACGCATTCAACATCCTTGATGCGCGTAAAGCTATCTCTGTAACAGAGCGTCAACGTTACATCCTTCGTATCCGCAACCTGACTAAAGCTGTTGCAGAGGCGTACTACGCGTCACGTGAAGCGCTTGGCTTCCCAATGTGTAAGAAGGATAAATAATCATGGCGAAGAATTTTCTAATTGAACTAGGTACGGAAGAGCTTCCACCAACAGCACTTCGTTCTCTAGCAGAAGCCTTTGCTTCTAACTTTGAAGCGGGTCTTAAAACGGCTGAGCTTTCTCACGAAGGCATCAAGTGGTACGCAGCACCTCGTCGTCTAGCACTTAAAGTGACTGCACTGGCTGAAGGCCAAGCAGACAAAGTCGTTGAGAAGCGCGGTCCTGCAATTTCTGTCGCATTCGATGCGGAAGGCAACGCGACTAAAGCTGCACAAGGTTGGGCTCGTGGTAACGGTATTACTGTTGAGCAAGCTGACCGCCTGAAAACAGACAAAGGCGAGTGGCTTCTTTTCAAACAAGAAGTGGCTGGCAAACCTGTTCAAGAATTGGTGATGGACATCGCTGCGAAAGCTCTCGCTGGCCTACCAATTCCTAAAGCAATGCGCTGGGGTAACTCAGACATTCAATTTATCCGTCCAGTGAAAACACTGACAGTACTACTAGGTGATGAGCTTGTTGAAGGCAAAATCCTAGGCGTAGCTTCTGCTCGTACTATCCGTGGCCACCGTTTCATGGGCGAACAAGAGTTCACAATCGACTCTGCTGACCAATACCCTGCGATCTTAGAAGAGCGCGGTAAAGTAATGGCAGATTACGATGCGCGTAAAGCGATCATTCTTGCTGATGCTAAAAAAGCAGCAGACGCGGTTGGCGGTATTACAGACCTAGAAGATGACCTTGTTGAAGAAGTTACCTCTTTGGTTGAATGGCCAGTGGTGCTTACTGCTAAGTTTGAGCAAGAGTTCCTAAAAGTACCTTCTGAAGCTTTGGTTTACACCATGAAAGGCGACCAGAAGTACTTCCCAGTGTATGACGCTGATAAAAATCTTCTGCCAAACTTCATCTTCGTTTCGAACATCGAGTCTAAAGAGCCTCGTCACGTAATCGAAGGTAACGAGAAGGTTGTACGTCCACGTCTTGCTGATGCTGAGTTCTTCTTCAACACAGACCGTAAGCGCCCGCTGATCGACCGTCTTGCTGAATTAGACCAAGCTATCTTCCAGAAGCAATTGGGTACTATCAAAGACAAAACCGACCGCATCACAGAACTTGCTGGCTACATCGCTGAGCAAATCGATGCTGACGTTGAAAAGTCTAAGCGTGCAGGCCTACTGGCTAAGTGTGACCTAATGACATCTATGGTATTCGAATTTACGGATACTCAAGGTGTGATGGGCATGCACTACGCGACTCACGATGGTGAAGACGAGCAAGTAGCACTAGCACTTTACGAGCAGTACATGCCTCGTTTCGCGGGTGACACACTGCCAAGCACTGGTATTTCATCAGCAGTAGCAATGGCAGACAAGCTAGACACTATCGTAGGTATCTTCGGTATTGGCCAAGCACCAAAAGGTTCTGACCCATTCGCTCTACGTCGTGCATCACTAGGTGTGCTACGTATCATCGTTGAAAACGGCTACAACCTAGACCTAACCGATCTAATCGGTAAAGCGAAAGAGCTACTAGGCGACAAGCTAACTAACGACAATGTTGAAGCTGACGTTATCGACTTCATGCTAGGTCGTTTCCGCGCATGGTACCAAGATGCTGGTTTCAGCGTTGATATCATCCAAGCGGTACTAGCACGTCGTCCAACTAAGCCAGCTGACTTTGACCAACGTGTTAAAGCGGTTTCTCACTTCCGTGAACTGGAAGCAGCAGAAGCACTAGCAGCAGCGAACAAGCGTGTAGGTAACATCCTTGCTAAATTCGATGGCGAGCTACCTGCTGAAATCGATCTTGCTCTTCTTCAAGAAGACGCAGAGAAAGCACTGGCTGAAAACGTTGAAGTAATGACAGAAGCATTAGAACCAGCATTCGCAACAGGCAACTACCAAGAAGCCCTAAGCAAGCTTGCTGATCTACGTGAACCTGTTGATGCATTCTTCGATAACGTAATGGTTATGGCTGATGACGAAGCGCTTAAGAAGAACCGTCTAACGCTACTGAACAACCTACGTAACCTGTTCCTACAGATTGCTGATATTTCTTTACTACAGAAGTAAAACCAATTTGGAATAAATATTAAGGGGGAAGCTTTGGCTTCTCCCTTTTTTTTATCCAAAGCTAGTGTAAGCTCTATCTGGTTGAATATTATTGTAGATAGGGATATTACATGCTGGTTGTTTTGGTTGAAGATAATGAAATATTGAATCACCACCTATCTTCTCAGCTCAGTGAGCAAGGACATACTGTCCATGCAGATAGAACAGCTTCTGCATGTTTACAAACGATTCAAAAACAGTCCAATACAGATGTGATGATCATTGACCTTGGCCTCCCTGACTTTGATGGCATTACGCTGATCAAGCAAATACGTCGTAAAGAAATTGCAGTCCCAATATTAATCTTAACCGCACGTGGCAACTGGCAAGATAAAGTAGAAGGGCTTAACTCCGGGGCTGATGATTACCTTACCAAGCCCTTCCAATTTGAAGAGCTACACGCTCGCCTTGAGGCGCTTGTTCGTCGCAATCAAGGGTTTTCCGCTTCCCAAATCAAAGCGCAATCGCTCACCTTAGACACTCAAGCCAAACGTATCAGTTACGATGACGCTCTGATTGAACTTACAGCCTTAGAATTTCAAATATTCGAGTACTTAATTCGCCATTGCTTACAAATCGTATCTAAACAACAAATCGCAGACTCCCTTTATGCGCAGGGTGAAAATGTTCAGCTAAACAATATTGAGGTTATCGTTTCACGCTTACGTAAAAAGTTAACGCAATACACTCAAGCTAAGCTGATCAGCACCATTCGCGGGCAAGGTTATCGTTTTGAACTAGAAGCCAAGTAGTATGAAAAGACTGTACAAAACTCAGTTCAGACGT
Source organism: Vibrio sp. 10N.247.310.24 (assembly GCF_041467175.1). Classification (NCBI taxonomy): domain Bacteria; kingdom Pseudomonadati; phylum Pseudomonadota; class Gammaproteobacteria; order Vibrionales; family Vibrionaceae; genus Vibrio; species Vibrio sp. 10N.247.310.24. The sequence continues at coordinate 75,354 of NZ_JBFSUD010000013.1, read as the reverse complement.
CGGACATTCGCCGTTGCTGCTTCCATTATGATTTCAATGGTACTCACTAGCGCCTGGTTCTACTACAACAGTCAAAAACACCAACTTTTTGAGTACTACTCGAAAAATACCCTTCGAGAATTGCCTGCTGTAATCAATGAACTGCTGTCTTCTGGGGAAATACCGCCATTGACGGAGTGGGATAGGTTCTATGCGAAAGAGTCTCCCAACACTAGCGTCACTCTATGTGATCACAACAATCAACAAGTATGGACATCAGTAAATATTGAAAGACGAGCTAAGCTGCTATCAGAGATAGGCGTCAGCCAATCTCAAGTCAACGAACTGTGTCATGATCTAAATTTCCCCATAGATACTATTCGTTTGGTTGAAAGACCGAATGGCGCCGCTTTTATTGTCCACACAATTCTCTGGAAAGGTTTCCAGGAAAAAAAAGATGGCAGAGTTATCTTTACCCAAAGGGTCGAAGAGAAAATAGAACCCATACATCAGTTAAAATACACCGCGGTTGGAGTGTTAGTGGTTGCGCTTGCTTTGATCAGTGCTCTACTTTTGGTTTTTTATCGTATTAGTTTTGCGCCGTTTACTCGACTAGAGAATGAACTGAATGACATAAAGCAGGGTAAACAAAACCAATTAGCCCAGTCATACCCTGAAGATTTACATAGCGTCACCAGTGCATTGAACGAATTGCTATACCAACAAAAAGAAAATCAGGAGCGTTATAAGCGTTCTCTCAATGATCTCGCCCATAGTTTGAAGACTCGCGTGACAGTTTCTCAAGCATTACTTGATGAAGACTCATCCAAAACAAAGAATGACCAAATCAACCAACAACTGTTAGAAATGGATAGCTTAATTCAGGCACAACTCAAAAGGGCTTCGCTAGGCGTTAAAGGTATAACGACTTCATCGACACCGATAAAACCAATCCTCGACAGCCTAGTAGGCATGTTTACGAAAATCCATGCCGACAAAAAGATCCAATTCATCACTCAGTTTGACGACCAACAGACCGTGCCTCTTAATAAAGATGATCTTATGGAAGTGCTCGGTAACCTATTAGAAAATACTTATCGGTTCGCACAAACCTCTATCGAATTCAAAGCCACTCAAAGCGAACAGCAGATCCTGATTGAGATCTATAATGATGGGCCAGTAATAGATAACTCGATCAGCCAAACCTTATTTCAACGTGGCGTAAGAGCCGATCAGAAGACCCATGGTACAGGATTAGGTTTGGCGCTATGTGATGAGATACTCCATAGCTACAAAGGGACAATCTGGTTTGAGCAATCAGATAACCCATCCGTGGGTGTCGTTTTAAAAATACTGCTCCCAACAAGTTAAATTTGTAGGGCAGGGTTAAGAGTGAATATCAACCCTGCGATTGTTATGGCGACCGGATTCAGTCTCGTTACTCTGCACTGGGTTCGCCTCACCTTGTGAACTCACTGTCAGGTCTTCAATATTTACGCCTTGCTCTTTCAAATACCCAACAACAGCATTCGAGCGCTGCAAGCCCAAGCTTAAGTTGTAACTATCACTACCTTTTGAGTCGGTATTCCCCGTGACGATAAATTCGGGAGTTTGATGTTCAAGTTTAGCTATAAGGTTTAACAATAAATAACGAGATTTTTGATTCAGTTCATCGTCATCGAAATCAAAAGTCACGCGAGCCAACACCTCACGAGCCAACTTACCTTCTACAAATTTAGTTCGACTCAGTAAGTATTGTGCGCAATCAGCACTTTCTGATACTTGAGTTAACTTATCTTGAATCAGATTTTTAATCGCTTGATTAGCTGTGCTTGTGTTCACTTGCATGAACGGGCCTTGGTGATACATCACTTTCTTCCCCTGACCGATCGTTACCGTCTTCTCAAGTTCAGAGTCGCTCATATGGCAGTAATGATAAAGTAGTTCGTTAGTATCTGGTTTTAAAGGGGCTGCCAGTATAGAAAACGACAGAGTAAATAAAGACATAACAGATATAAGCGTTTTCATTTTTGCTCTCTTAATAATATTCAGTTAATAAAAAGGATGTCACATATCTCTATTGCGCTAAGTGACCCACTTCTTCCGTAATTAATCCCAAAATTTTATTGAGAATGTCTTCCTTGTTTTCAGCCTTATAAACATTATTTCGGCCAACGCAATTACGCAGACCCACGTTTTTATTAAGTTCATAATCGAAACCAATCACAGCCATGCGCGCGTTCATTCGTTCACCATCAGGTGTCATCATTCCTTGGCTTACCCCGCCAATTACCTCTATGTCATCATGCGTATTATCTGCCGAAACTTTGCCGCCGTTGACCATATTAAGAATGTTGCTACACATACCTTTCGACACAAGCTTATTGGTTTGCCCTGCGTAGTGATTCCAATCTTCCCCATCAGACAGAATAATGATCAGCTGCTTTTGGTTCTTCGACATTGAAGTCACAATTTGCCCTGCACGAATAATGCCTTGCAGTGAAGCAGTGCCTCCCCCAGCTTTGAATTTCTTGACCGTTTTAGTGAAGGATGAAAAATCGGTGGTAAAATAGAGGTCGTAGAACCGTGCATCATCATCGCCATTAGGCACACGCGAGGCTTCTCCTTTAACGATAAATTGTTGAGCTATCGTTTTGTTAAAATTCACCGTATCGTCTTTATCGTATTCACCTTCTCTTGAAACTACCCGCTGATCACGAACCACTAAGTTATCATTCTTATCTTTATTGATGGTTCGGCGATTAAAACCGGTAAGTGCAACCCGATGAGGGTGCTCTGGATATAGATCGTTATACGCGCCGAGTTCATCAGCCACATCTTCAATAATGTCTTTCAGATCATTTAGCTTAGAATGCCGACCACCACTCCACGAGTCATTCATAGATTCTGAAAAATCGACGATAAAAGTAATGTCTATCGGCTGGCTTTGATAGCGTCGTGCTTTCGATGATCCCGTCACATTGAAGCTATCACCAAAGCCAGAAATCACATCGTTACCAGGAAACCAGGACTTGTGCAGTGTTTGACTCGCAACACGATATTCAAAGTAGCGTGCTTCGCCTCTTTCCGTAGCAGCAACACATTCAGGTATCTCATCACACCCTAGCTTCTTAACTTCAATATCTAGGATCGAGTCCATGTCATATAGATAATGCTGAATATAGCGCTCCGCCAATTGGTGGTCTTGCTCATCTTTTGCTGATACCGCTAGAACAGCCGCTTCTGAAGCTTCCTCTAATCGAGCTTTGGTTTGTAATGCGCGGGCACCATCAGAACCAAGCATAAACACTCCAAACAAAGCTGGGATCATCATGGCAAACAGCATAGCTGCATGGCCAGACTGCTTACGCATAGCGTGTCTCATAGCCTTTCTCTTCGCTCTACCTGCCGATCACGACAGAATCAGACATCACGTGAGTAAACTCACGCCCCAAAATACCACCAATCCAATTATCCGATTCATAACAAACCGTCACTCGGTACAGGGGCATTTCTCGACCTCGGTTAGTCACTACCGTCATGGACTCTAATGAATCAATGGTTTGCTTTATTCTGCAGGCAACGACACCGCGTTTTTCACTGATCGCGGGGTTGGGGGTACCCACTTGTTTGAAGCTCAACTCTTCCACCAACAACCCATAGTGTTCCCGTTCAAAATGACCAAAGGTACGCAGTAAGGAATGCTGAGCAATGATATCGATATCATCGACTTCTTTAGTTGTAAGCTGATAATCAGTATCATAAAGTTGGGTTCTCTCTTTAAGTACATTGACCAGTGAATAAGAGAGTCGATCGAGTTTTCCTTTCAATGAAAGCTTGATGATCACGTCACCACTGAAAGCAATCAATAAGCTGAAAAATACAGCGACCATGGCAAACTCAATACTAAAAACCCCCTGCTGCTTACTCTTCAAATTCCCATGCTTTAGGGTTCTAAATTTCAAATTTTGACCTTTCATATTCCTGCACAACAATCATCTCTCTGCTCATTAAATTCTGAGTCGTGAAGAAGTAGCTAAAGATAGGTGAAAAACGGTAGTTAATTCGATAAATGGCAAGCGCAGCATTATCAGCATCACCGCATTCTTTGAATTTCTGATTACCCAAAATACTGCACTGGTCGGTAATACTGGCTAGATCATTCAGGCTTTGAGAGTAATGAATCGTGACTTGAAAATTGTCGCCGTCGACTACCTGATTCCAAATACTGCCTTCTCGGTGCAAAACCTTATCTACCGTATCGAGATAATTTCCTGAGCCCTTTTTAGCTGTGCGAGCCACTTCTGAAATCGCCAAGTCGTTGATCGCCGAAATGTACGAGATATAGCTCATCTCAACCCACGCCATACACATCAACCAAAAAGCAAAAAAGCCCACCGCAAACTCTATGCTCGCGACACCCTTTTGCTTATATCGCATTACCCGCCTCCGATAACGAAAGACCACTGACTGCCAGCGTTTGGCTCTCTAATGAATAAGGAGTGTGGTGGCGCAACGCCTGATAAATTTTTTGGATTTGGTGCTTGCTGTATCTTTCACTCAACACACTTTCGACAAACGGGTAGCGGCCCAACTTAGCCATACTCAACGTCAAGTTTGCCATCATCTGTTCGTTCATCTGACCGCGCTTATACAATGGTAATAAACGCTCCATAGCTGCTTGATAATGCTCTTGCGTAATATCGAGCACAGCCAAATTATTATTCACGGATACCGAGTCATAAAAATGCTCGCGCGCGCGTTCAAAATACCGACGAGATAGATCAAACTGATAGCTGTAACCATAAAACGTTCCCAGTAAATTCTCGGCTGCCGCATGTGTAGCATTTTCCACTAATACTTGTTTAGCACTACTGATCGCTGCTGGGTACTGACCTAATTCACCGTATGCTTTCGCTTGCATCAATAAACTGTTCACACTGGGTTGTGATTTTTGAGTAACAGGCGCAATGTAAAACAGAGCCGACTCAGCATCGCCCATAGCTAAATATGTATTCGAGAGTTTTTCTCTCACTTCATCAGCGTCGTATTGCTGCAGCTGATTTTTATACAAACGGGTTAACTGAACGTAATTATGTGTTTTTTGATAGATCGCCTCTTTTGACTCATCTTTCTGCCAACTCGCTTGAGTTGAACTGCATGCCGCCAACATTAAAACTAACGTTAGCGCGATTATTTTCTTAAACATTAAGCATCATCCTCATTACCCCCGGAGCGGCAATTACGAATACAATTGGGATCAAGATAAACACGATCAGTGGAATCGACATCTTGGCAGCTAACTTCCCTATTTCTTCTTCCAGCTCTAGCATTTGCACTTCTCGAATATCGCCTGCCAACGTCGTTAACACGTTATAAATCGAGGATCCATGTTGAATGCTCTGCGTCAGCGTCATCACAAAACTACGAACTTCTGGTGATGGAACCTTGCGATACAACTCCTCTAAGGCATTTTCCATTCCGACCAAACGAGCCCGTTGGTTTGTCACCTCCAACAAGCTAGAAAGCTCTTTATCAAAGCTTTTCATTTCAATGGAGAGGTATTTCATTGATGCTTCGATTGTCATGCCGGTTTGGACGCAAATCGCCATTAGGTCAATCAGGTACGGCATTTGACGAGAGATTCGACGTTGACGGTTTTTAGCCATCGAGCTCAAGACTAGGTCAGGTATCACAATAACCACCATAGCCCACCCCGCAGCTATCGCGATCCATGATTCAGACGAAACCTCAAAAAACCAACACACGCCTGCAACAACCACTTGCCCGATAAACAACGCACTGTACTTCAGTGGCATAAACCATTGAGCCCACCGGATGTCACTCACGCCTGCATTAGCAAAGCGCACTGCAATATCACTTTCGGAGGTGACGAAAATAGTCGACATGGGCGTCAACCAACGATTCAGTTTTATTTCTGCCTCTTTTGACTGTTCGGCCAATCGATGATGTTTCGCTAAGGCTGCGATACGGTGTTTTTTCTGAGTACACACGACTAACCAATAAAATATGAGCAACAAGCCAAATGCTACGCCGGCCCAGGCGAAAAATAACCCAACGTTCGAGAAGTTTATTGAAGAAGCCATTACTTCACCTTTTTCATTAACGCCCAGATGATCAGCATGCCGATACTTTCACTTGTGATGAGGTAGTAAAGAATCGGTCTCCCTTCTGGGTGGTGCATTACGAACTCAAAATTTTCAGGACTAAGAAACTGCAAAATAAACAGAAAGAAGAATGGTGTTGCTCCTACAATTTTTGCGGAGATACGAGCCTCTGAAGTAAGAGCAAACTTTTTTCTTTCTACAGCTCTCGCTTCGAACATTTGTCGATTCAGACGTGACATCACCTCTTTTAATTGCCCTCCTCTTTGCATGTTAGCTCGCAAGGTAATGACAAAAAAATGAAACGACGGATACGGAAAGCGACGACAATATTTACGAAACACATCATCAATCGGCTCGCCTAAATTGAGGCGCTCGCTCATCAGCTTAAACTCTTTACCTACCTCACCTTCAAGTTTCTTCCCTACATACCCAATGCCTCGCCCTATGCTTTCACCCGCACTAAGGGAACTTGCCAGCATGTTCAACGCATCAGGGAAGGTTTCTTCAAAGCGTTTTTTCTCTCGTTTCTGTAAATGGAGATAACCCAAAAACCAAGCGGTAATGAGAGTCAAAGGCAAAATTTCGAACCAAGGTAAGCGCAGTGACATTTGATTAAGAGTGCCGATCGCAAGCAGTGCTACAACAGAAAAAATGACGACCTTACCTAATGCCATTTTTCCAAGTTGGCGCTGTAAGTTATCCCAACGCACATGAAGTTTCTGTTTGAAGTTACGATCAGAAAGACTGGCAAAATTAACCGCTTGTTGCGTAAAACTCAGATCGCTTTTCAGATTACCTTTCGCTTGCTGTGATAAATACTCATCAACAGAAGGAGCTCTATTCGGCTTAAGCGCTACAATCATGAGTATTGCCCCACCCAAAATAATCAACCAATACATGTCTCACTCCTATTGATTGAGTGTCATAGACTCAATCACTTGAGTTAACTTCTGCTCTACACCAAAGAAACGGGCTTTTTCATAAAGCGCAGAACGAGCCATAACACCAGATGTCACATAACTACCTCGAATGCGACCATCAGGGCTGTGAGGTGAAGTTTGGAAAGAGAACAACTCTTCTAACACCACGTTGCTTCCCTCAATACCGACCACTTCAGTGATATTCATGATCTTTCGAGAACCATCATGTAATCGGCTGACCTGAACGACTAAATCGACCGCGCTTACAATTGAGCGGCGGATCGCTTCTAAGGGCAAATTATTGGTCGCCATCATCACCATTGATTCGACACGAGCCAAAGCATCTCGTGGTGTATTGGCGTGCAACGTAGACATTGAACCATCGTGCCCAGTATTCATGGCTTGCAGCATTTCAAATGCTTCACCACCACGGCATTCACCCACAATAATTCGGTCTGGGCGCATTCGCAGTGAATTAATCACTAAATCTCGAGCGGTAATAGCCCCCGTCCCTTCAATGCCCTCATGACGAGTTTCCATTCGAACAACATGTGACTGCTGAAGCCTTAACTCAGCGGTATCTTCAATAGTGACGGTTCGTTCACCCTCTGATATATGCTGTGATAAAGCATTAAGTAACGTTGTTTTTCCCGATCCCGTACCACCAGATACAATAATATTGAGTCGGCAACGTGCAGCTAATTGAAGTAAACCTGCCATCTCGGGAGTAAGAGACCCAAATTCAACTAATTCTTCAAAACCAATACTTTGCTTTTGAAACTTACGAATCGAGATTGACGTCCCTTCCAATGTGATAGGAGGAATGACAATATTCACACGGCTACCATCATCTAACCGGGCATCACAAGTAGGAGAAGACTCATCGACCCTGCGCCCAACACGACTAGCGATGCGCTTAGCAATATCAAGCAACTGCTTCTCATCGATAAATCGAACAGGTGCTTTCTCGACTAAGCCATGACGCTCAATATAAACCTGTTGTGGGCCATTGATCATGATGTCGGTGATCGAGTCATCATCCATCAACACCTGCAAAGGCCCGAGGCCAACTAACTCATGTACCATGCTGGTGACATATTCTGATTTTGCCAGTGATGAAATAGATAACTGATCTCGACTCACTAGCATATCAACTGCGCTAGCTAACTGAGCTTCTAACTCTAGACGCGGTAAGCTTTCAATAACACTGGCATCCAGTGCATCAAATATCTGCTTACGCAGTTGTAAATAAATGCGCTGTGCATGTTCCATATCGTCCCCTTACCGTTTTAACCACTGGAAGAATGAAAATGCTGTTTTTTCCGCAACTTTCTCTCCCATCAATAAGGCAACTAACGTTTGCAGTCCGTATTTCATTTCAGAACGTGATTCACTAAGCAGCTCACCTTGAAGTAGGTATTGATTAGCTTTGAAATCAAACACTAAATTCGCGTCTGCCTCTCGACCAAAATACTTAACTACATCCGCCTCACTAATTGACGCTGCGTTATGTGGTCGAGAGCGGTTCATTACCGTCAGTACGACAAGGTTGGGATAATGCACGTCGATTTCAGAACGAATTCGATTCAGCTCTCTTAATGAAGATACTGTTGCATCAAATACCAAGACTAAAGCATCTAGTTTCCCCACCGCTTGTCTAAACTCTTCATTGGTTGTCGCAGTGTGAGAATAGTCTTCCACGACAAAAGCATGACTTGAAATCATCTGCTTCTTTAAAGACTGGGTGTATTGGAATAACTCATCACGGCCAAACTCATCTGATTCCACCGCAAGAAGTGACAAATTTTTTTCAATATTTTGTACCAAGCTTGTCGCGATATCATTATCCACTCCTGTAGTAAGGGTGCCTTTTTGAACACTGCGCTTAGTAAACTTCTTAAGCCCTAACATCACGTCAATATTGCTGCCAGTGTAGGTATAGTCGACTAGCAAAGTACTCGCATTTTGATGCTTGGCCAAACGGCGAGATATCTCACACGCTACAAGTGAAGTACCGACCCCACCTTTCACGCCCATGACTGCTATTTGCTTGGCTTTACGATTTGTACTCACGCCTTGTTGTGCTGCGTGGTTACGGGAAACGTTGTGATAAAAATCGATCGTTTCCGCTTCACCCGCTGGCCAAAACAAGTAATAGAAACCCAACTGTCTTAAGGCTCGAATGATGGATATGGTATCTTCACTGCCAATAATGATCACTGACACATGAGGAGGTAAGGTATGAGTCAATAACTGAGCATCAGCGACAATATCTTGGCTTTGATTTAATTCAACAAATACCACTTCAACATCTGGGTATTGCTCTAATCTAGTCACATTTGTGTCTTGGCTGGCGAACGAGCTAGGCTCAATCAACCCTTCAAATCTGAACGATTTTTGGATGAAGTCGCGGCATATCTCGGTTTGGAAAAGCATCGCACAACGATTCTGTTTCTCCGATTTTTTAGGTTCCGCACTGTTTAGTTTATTCACTAAATCAAACATCTGAAATTCTCTAACAGTTAGTAATTAGATTGCTTTGTGCGGGTTGACCATTGACTGCCAACGGCTCGTGTCCACATTGCACCCTAAGCTTCCATTCCCATACTCGCCGACCCGTTCCTGGCGGCAAATTTCTAGTTTGGTCTTATATGTTGTGACTGAAAGACTTAAGTCAAAGCGACTCTCTAGTGGTAACGGATCTGATGCGTTTGAGTTATGCTCATTTGGGCTATAACCTATTTGACTGTATTCAATCTGACTCGACATCACACCAGCTTGGATTAACTGGCTCACAACCTCTTTATAAAGCGCCTGATTCCCGTTCCCTTTGGTACGTATTTTCCATTGCGCCACCTTTACATTTTTAGGGTAACCCAAGATAAACTCACTCACTTTTCTGGTCACCAACAGGGGTTGGTCAGAGCGAAGTTTAAGTTGATAAGTCACAGGAAAAACTTCAACTTCCGTTCCGCGAGGCTCCGATATACGGTCAACACACCCTGTAACAATGACGGCGGTAAACAAAGTAACCATCAATGATTTCATTGGCTAAACCCTCCAGCAGACAAAACTTCATCAGCCCACTTTTGTTGTGATTGTTCATAGCCACTGCCTAGTCCAAAAAAGCGCTTGAGCGTGCTAGTCTTTTTCATCGTCGGTAATTGGATCTGCTCCGCTTTGACTGGTTGAACTAAATTAACGGTCGCTACAATGACTAACTCAGTTTTACTACGTTCGGTTCCTGTATGGCGAAACAAAGCACCGATAATAGGTATATCACCAATGTAGGGAATTCGAGTCAGTGACTCTTTCTCTTCACTGTTAAGCAACCCACCAAGAACGAAGCTTTGTCCATCCCCCAGTTCCACGGTTGTCTGGGCGCGTCGTGTTCTTAATGCTGGTAAATCAAAGTTGTCACTGCTGTAACTACCATCTAGGGAGCTAACCTCTGGTGTCAGTGCTAGCTTAATTTTGTCATCTCGAAGCACCTTAGCCAGTAATTCCAGTCGCACACCGAATTCCTTATATTCAACGTTGGTTGCACCATCTATAACCGTCACAACGGGCAGTTCTCCACCCACTAAGAAACTCGCTTTCTCACCTGAAATCACCGACAAATTAGGTTCAGCTAGAACTTGACCAACGCTATCGGTACCTAAAGCTGAAATAACAGAGACAATATCGCTAGCACTAAAATGAGTAAGTTGATCCACAAAGATGCCGGGCGTACCATTGCTGCCCATCTTGATGCCGAAGTCTTGCATAAAAGAGTGCGATACCTCTGCAATGGTCAACTTAACGTTCACCTGCTTAGTCGCTGATATTTCGATATTATTCACGACGCCTGCGTAATTAAGTTGAGTCATAAAACCCACATCAATGTCGTCACTCTCTTCATCACTCATTTGAAAAGAGGTTGAGTTCGCTGTTTTCCCCAAAAGCTCACCCACCAACTGGTGAATGTTATCCTTTTCCTGTTCATTAGCGACGACACCACTCAGAACAACGTTCTCACCGATGCCTGCTACAAACACTTCCGCATCGGGAAACAGCACATCAATTTGTTGCTCTATTTCGCGATAACTTTTATTCACCAACAATAAGCGGTTAAATAATTCACGTCCTTTCGCATCAAATGCGATAAACGAGGCAGATCCTATATTCTTCCCAAACACCACGACCTTATTACTATCAATCACTTGGTAATCTGCAATATTCTTCCCTGAGATAAAAACAGAAGCGATTTCCCCTCGAATCGAAAAGGTTTTAGCTTCTCCCTGAGCTAAATTAGTCGAGCCTTGAGCCAAAACCTCGAATGGAAGCAGCAGAACCAATACTAAAGTCAACATTGTTGTTTTCATGGTTAACGCCCTACTCAAAACGGTATTCACGAATTCCACCAGTGCCGCCACTGCTTGGAATGATGTCTGAAGAATCAGCTTCTAGATCATCAGAAAATTCCTTACCCAATGACTTGTGCACGGCCACTTCTGCAATCCGCTGTGCCACCGTGAGTTGTGCCAATTGTTGATTCGTCACTTGTAAGATCAATGTCACCTGAGTCTCTTTTTCCAACGTTAACGTGCTCACTGCTTTTTCTGACGTCACCATGTCCAAAACCGGTATTTGGGCCAGTAATGGCACCATAGTGAGATGTTGAATATCTGACACCGTATCCTCACTTGATAAGTTCTGATCCGGCGTTGAAAGAACAGATATATCGACTAAATCTCCGACTGCGATGGTGCCACCTAGTACATCTCTTCCCGGTACCGTAACGTTATAAGGCACAAATCCAGGGCGGATCACCGCCTGTAAGTACTGACTGTCTCCAGGAGATGTCAACATATTCAAGTCCACCAGCTCATATGCGGCAATGTCATGCACTGCGAATTGAGGAGCATTCCAATCTAACTCAATGTTTCGATCGATTCCCAATAGCGCTGCACGAGCTTCAGGCAAGTACTCTATAACGAAGTCGCTACGCTTCAGCTGCTGACCTTTCACTGCCGGGTGAGTTAATTTCCATACCTTAAAAGTCACTTCTATAATGGGTTCTTCAGGCTGAACGGGGAAAGTATCCATCGGTACATTCACCACACCATAGAGGCCTATAGATATAGCGAGAAACGCTAAGCCAAGAATGATTTTGGAGTTCATGATTCACCTATAACGATGCAGCTATACCTAGTAGGCTTCCTAGACAAATAGGTACCCCATAAGGAACGCCTCTATTTATCCACTCAGAATTACCAGTTGTTTTTCCTAATACCCACTGAGTAATCGCTAGGGTTCCACCTGCAAATAAAATCACATTAACCGCCAACAACATCATATTGGGCGATACCATTAAACTGAATACAGCCAATAATTTACTGTCTCCAGCAGCTATAACATTGAAATGAAATAAAACTGCGCCGACGGCTAACACTATGAAAAAATTATAAAACTGCTCAAACTTTTCGGTTTGACAGATATAAAAAACACCCAAGAGAGCAACAGCTACCACCACTCCATTAGGTATTATTCGGTATCGGATATCTTGATAACTGACGATTGCAGCCATGGTGGCTAAGGGAATTAACCACCACAGTTTATGAGGCATTAATTAACCTACACTTGGCGACGAATTAGCGGCTTCAATATTATTAGTGATGGTTGTGATAGCACCTTCTAAAGCTTCACGAAGAGAGTCGTTAAATACAGCCAATACGATTGCTGACATACACACACCTAGGATTGCGTATTCAATCGCTGTAACACCACGTTGATCATTATTAAAAGATTGAATAAATAGCTGAGTTCTAACAAATAAATTAGTTAACATTCGTTTCTCCAAAAGATAGATAGGTTGTTTTTTCTTCGGAGGAAATAATATTCAGTGCGCTATTTTTGAGCAATCCAAGAGTGACCTTCCTCACATTGCTCTGACATTTGCCGTCGTTCTATTCAGTTTGAGTTCAGTTTAAAGTGAAAAAAGTGATTAAACGGGAGCGGTGAGAAGAGAAGTTTTTTTCGTGTGAGGGCAATTCGTGCTTTGCGCCGCAAAAACATTGCGGTATGTTCAAAGATTACCCACTGTAACCCGCCACGCTCGGGTTCATAAGATTGATCATAATCTACGAATAATAATCACAATGAATTAGGTATACGAAGCAATGCAATTCTCAAAGTTTGGTGAAAAGTTTAATCGATACTCTGGAATCACTCGTTTAATGGATGATTTGAATGATGGCCTGCGCACTCCTGGCGCAATCATGCTCGGTGGTGGTAACCCAGCCGCGATCCCAGCCATGCTCGATTACTTTAACCAAGCCAGTGCCGACATGCTCGCCAGTGGAGAACTCATCGCCGCCCTCGCCAACTACGATGGTCCGCAGGGCAAAGACAGCTTCATCAAATCGTTAGCGGCAATGCTGAAAGAGACCTATGGTTGGGACATCAGCGAGAAGAACATCAGCCTGACTAATGGCAGTCAGAGTGGCTTCTTTTACCTATTCAACCTATTAGCGGGTCAACAGCCAGACGGTTCTCACAAGAAAATCTTGTTGCCGATCGCACCGGAATACATCGGCTACGGCGATGCGGGCATTGATGACGATATTTTTATCTCTTACCACCCAGAGATCGAACTGCTTGAAAACAGGCAGTTCAAATACCACGTTGATTTTGAACAGCTAAAGGTTGATGACTCGGTTGCCGCTATCTGTGCTTCTCGCCCAACCAACCCAACCGGTAACGTACTGACCGACGAAGAAGTGCGTAAACTGGATAAACTGGCGCGCGAAAACAACATCCCACTACTGATCGATAATGCTTACGGCCTGCCGTTTCCAAACATCATCTTTGAAGATGTGGAACCGTTCTGGAATGAAAATACGATTCTGTGCATGAGCTTATCTAAGCTTGGTTTACCGGGTGTACGTTGCGGTATCGTGATTGCGAGCGAAGAAGTAACACAAGCTCTGACTAACATGAATGGCATTATCAGCTTAGCGCCGAGCAGTGTTGGGCCGGCAATTGCCAATCATATGATTGAAAAAGGCGATTTATTGCGTTTGAGCAGTGAAGTAATCAAACCTTTCTATAAAGAGAAATCTCTACGTGCGGTTGAGCTTTTACAAGAAGCGATCGATGACCCTCGCTTCCGTATCCACAAGCCTGAAGGCGCTATTTTCTTATGGCTATGGTTTGATGAGCTGCCGATTACCACCATGGAGCTGTACGACCGCCTGAAAGCTCGTGGCGTATTGATTGTTCCGGGTGAATACTTCTTTATCGGCCAAGAAGACGAGTGGGATCATGCTCACCAGTGCTTACGCATGAACTACGTACAAGATGATGAGGCGATGCAAAAAGGTATTGCTATCATTGCTGAAGAAGTGAAAAAAGCTTACTCAGAGCAGTAATCAGAGCTTTTAGCTTACCGTAGACCAAATGCAAAAAAGAGCACCGACCTTCTTCAAGGTACTGGTGCTCTTTCACTTCTACTTCCCGAGATTTATTAGCTTAAATGAGCTAATAACGCTTAACCTTCTAGAAGACTATTACCATTAATAGCAATCTTACGTGGTTGCATCGCTTCTGGGATTTCGCGTTCTAGGTCGATGTGAAGAAGACCATTTTCCATGCTTGCGCCCACCACTTTTACGTAGTCTGCCAGTTGGAATTTACGCTCGAAATCACGCTCTGCGATACCTTGGTATACGAAGGTTTTCTCTGCTTCTGCTTTACGCTCACCTTTAACAATTAGCATGTTCTCTTTCTGAGTAAGATCTAATTGGTCATCAGCAAAACCAGCAACGGCCATAGTAATACGGTAGTTGTTCTCGTCTTTTTGCTCGATGTTGTATGGAGGGTAACCGCCAGAAGAGTTCTTCGATGTGTTCGCTTCCATCATGTTGAATAGACGATCGAAGCCGATTGCGTTGCGGTAAAGTGGAGTGAAATCTACAGTTCTCATAATGCTATCCTTTTAGTAAGCAATAGTCTTAGCCGTGAATTTTACTGAGATCGAACCTGTGAGAGATCCAGTAAACAGCTAAGGGATTCAGTTCGCATTCCACGGGTTTCACCTCGTTTGGCGACAACACTGGGACATGGCAATGAATCAATTTTTAAATTGTGTGCTGCCAAAGTTATCCTCTATTGAGCGATACTCTAGCAACGATTATGAAGGTTCTGTTTCTTCTCTTGTAGAGCAAGACAGTCATCCTCTTCACAACTAGATATGTGGATTGAGCAAATCAGTTTCAAGCGCTTATTTTCAATTATTTTTCCAATCCAATATTTTTCAATCACTTAAAAACAAAAAAGACCGTCATTTCTGACAGTCTTTTCAATAAGATATTGAGTTTTTTGAGACGAAGCTATTTCGTTTTAGTTCAAGGAAGAGGCGCGGAGCATACGAATGTATGTGAGCACCTCTAACACAGAAATTAAGCGAAAGAGCGAAGTATCAAAGATACTAAACGTCTAAGTTCGCTACCTTCAGTGCGTTCTCTTCAATGAAGTTACGACGAGGCTCAACTTGATCACCCATCAACGTTGTAAACAACAGATCAGCACCAACAGCATCTTCAATCGTTACTTGCATCATACGACGAGTTTCAGGATCCATTGTTGTTTCCCAAAGTTGATCAGGGTTCATCTCACCTAGACCTTTGTATCGTTGTAGGCTTAGACCACGACGAGACTCTTTCACTAACCAGTTAAGAGCTTCAACGAAGCTAGAAACTTCTTGAGTACGCTCACCACGTTTAATGTAAGCACCTTCTTCAATCAAGCCTTCAAGAGCTTCAGAAAGATCCGCTAACTTACCAAACTCTTTAGAGTTAATAAGATCAATGCTCAATACGTGTTCATGAGTCACACCATGAGTACGAACCACAATCTTAGGAACGCTTAAACCTAGCTCTTCGTGTTTTTCAACTTCAAGGCTGTATTGGCTTGCACCCGCTTCTTTACCGTTTAGCTGCTCTACTAGCTGCTTACCCCAAGCTTCAACCACCGCGTCATCATGACACTGCTCAGCGGTTAGGCGAGGAACGTAAATCAGTTCGTGAACCAATGCGCGTGGGTAGCGGCGGCTCATACGATCAACCAGCTTGATGCCTGCATTGTATTGCTGAACAAGCTTCTCTAAGCCTTCACCGGCAAACGCAGGTGCTTCAGGATTTACGTGCAGTTCTGCATTGTCTAAAGCCAAAGATACTTGATACTGGTTCATCGCATCTTCATCTTTGATGTACTGCTCTTGCTTACCCTTCTTCACTTTGTAAAGTGGCGGTTGAGCAATGTAGATGTAACCACGTTCAATCAACTCTGGCATTTGACGGTAGAAGAACGTCAGTAGCAGTGTACGGATGTGAGAACCATCGACATCGGCATCGGTCATGATGATGATGTTGTGGTAACGCAGTTTATCTGGGTTGTATTCATCACGGCCAATACCACAACCAAGGGCTGTGATTAGCGTTGCGACTTCTTGAGAAGACAGCATTTTATCGAAACGCGCTTTCTCTACGTTAAGGATTTTACCTTTAAGCGGTAGGATTGCTTGGTTCTTACGGTTACGCCCCTGCTTGGCTGATCCGCCAGCAGAGTCTCCTTCCACAATGTATAGTTCAGACTGAGCAGGATCTTTTTCCTGACAGTCAGCTAGTTTACCTGGAAGACCCGCTAAATCTAATGCGCCTTTACGACGAGTCATCTCACGAGCTTTACGCGCTGCATCACGAGCACGCGCTGCATCGATAATTTTAGAACAAACGATTTTCGCTTCACCTGGGTTCTCAATTAGGAACTCAGATAGCTTCTCACCCATCGTAGACTCAACGGCAGACTTCACTTCTGAAGAAACCAGCTTGTCTTTCGTTTGGCTTGAGAACTTAGGATCTGGCACTTTCACCGAAACAATCGCCGTCAAACCTTCACGAGCATCATCACCTGATGTTGAAGTCTTCGCTTTCTTCGAGAAGCCTTCTTTATCCATGAAGCTGTTCAGAGTACGCGTTAGTGCAGCACGGAAACCCGCTAAGTGAGCACCACCATCGCGTTGAGGGATGTTGTTAGTGAAACAGTAGATGTTTTCTTGGTAACCATCGTTCCACTGCATTGCAACTTCAACGGTAATGCCGTCATCACGCTCTGAATCAAAGTGGAAAATCTTTTGGATGATTGGTGTTTTATTGGTATTAAGGTGTTCAACAAACGCTTGGATACCGCCTTCGTATTCGAAGTGATCCATTTTGTCTTCTTCACGCTTATCAATTAGCTTAATTGATACACCTGAGTTCAAGAATGATAGCTCACGTAGACGCTTAGCTAAAATGTCGTAATGGAACTCGATGTTAGTGAAGGTTTCTTCACTCGGCCAGAAACGAATCTCTGTACCGGTTTTATCCGTATCACCGATAACCGCTAGTGGCGCTTGAGGCTCACCGTGGCTGTAAGTTTGAGTGTGGATTTTGCCACCGCGGTGGATAGTAAGAGTAACTTGCTTAGAAAGTGCGTTAACTACTGAAACACCAACACCGTGCAGACCACCAGATACCTTGTACGAGTTATCATCGAACTTACCACCAGCGTGAAGAACCGTCATGATTACTTCTGCTGCTGATACTTTTTCTTCTGGGTGCAATTCTGTTGGAATACCACGGCCGTCATCGCTTACAGACACTGAGCTATCCTCATGGATAGTTACAATGATGTCATTACAGTGACCAGCTAGCGCTTCATCAATAGAGTTATCTACCACCTCAAAAACCATGTGGTGCAGACCGGTACCATCATCCGTGTCGCCAATGTACATTCCAGGACGCTTACGTACCGCATCCAGACCCTTCAGTACTTTAATACTCGATGAATCGTAATTATCTGACATAGTTACTCTCTGACTAATTATCCTTGCTCTATTTTGCCATGTTCCACATGAAACATCCTGCTATTTTCGTCATGCATATCTGCAATCTGATCAGCGGTAATAGAGCTTACAAAAACTTGAGCCTGGGTCGCCTTTAAACACTCAGCAAGACGTGCTCGGCGTTGGCTATCTAATTCGGAAGCAAAGTCATCTATCAAATAGATGCACTGCTTACCTGTCATTTGAGTGAGGTGTTGCCCTTGTGCTACTCGCAGCGCGCACACCATCAACTTCAATTGACCTCGTGACAAGACATCTTCCACTGGAGTGCCGTTCACTTTTATCTTCAGATCCGCTTTGTTTGGCCCACTAAAGGTGTAACCAAGCTGCTGATCCCTTTCAAAATTCTTTTCTAAAATCTCGGCGTATGGAGTGTCTTTGTCCCAACCACGATAATAGTTAATCTTTATCTCAAACTCAGGAAGGAAGGTCGCACAGATTTCTTCGGCGACTTCTTTAAGCTGTTCAACGTAAGTGGCACGCCACTGGCTGATACTTTCCGCTAAACGGGCCAATTCTTGGTCCCAATAGCTCAGTTCTCGATAGTGTGTTGCCGTTTTCAATAAGGCGTTTCGCTGCTTATTGAGGCGCTTTACCCTGCCCCATGCATCATAAAAGCCGGACTCACTGTGGAAGACTCCCCAATCAATAAATGCGCGGCGATGCTTAGGTCCATCGGTTAGTAAATCAAACCCTTCCGGGTGAATCAACTGCAAAGGTAAAACCTGAGCTAACTGAGCCAATTTTTGCCCAGTTTGACCGCTTATTTTAACCTCTGTTGTGCCATCGCGCTGCTTATTAATGCCAATTGGCAGCTCAAATTGATCCGAGGTCATAAAACGGCCATGTACAAACAGCTCACTGCACTCGTTTTGTATGATACGGCCGGTGAGTGAACTCTTAAATGAGCGACCATGTCCGAGCAGATATACCGCTTCAAGGACACTGGTTTTTCCGCTCCCGTTAGCCCCTATAAGAAAGTTAAAGCCTGATGACGGTTGAATGTCACAGGCTTCTATATTTCTAAACTGCTTAACGATTAAGCGCGATAAAGGCATAACGTCTTCATATTAATCTTCAATCACGACTCGATAGGTAAACGTTGTTGATCAGTAAACATCACAAACAACGCTTATAAGCGAATAGGCATAACAACGTACATCGCGCTGTCGTCTTGTGCGTTCTCGATAAGAGCACTCGCATTGGCGTCTGACATTGAGATGCGAACTTGCTCACAACGTAGTGTGTTCAGAACATCCAACACGTAGCTTACGTTGAAACCAATCTCTAGTGCATCACCATCAAAGGTTACGTCTAGCACTTCTTCCGCTTCTTCTTGCTCTGGGTTGTTCGCGGTAATACGCATCTCGCTATCTACAAGATTAACGCGAACACCACGGAATTTTTCATTCGACAGAATCGCAGCACGAGAAAATGCTGAACGTAATTCATCACAACCAGCTTCAAGTGTCTTGGTAGTATTTTGCGGCATTACGCGGCGATAATCAGGGAAACGACCATCAACCAGCTTAGAAGTGAAGACATAGTTGTTCACTTCAGCACGCACATTAGAGTTACCAATCTGCAGCGTTACCGGTTGCTCTGGTGCATCCAGTAGCTTCACTAACTCTTGCACACCTTTACGAGGAACAATGATCTGCTTCTGAGCAAAATCGGCACCCAATTGTGCTTGAGATACCGCCATACGGTGACCATCAGTTGCGACACTTCGTAGGATTGAACCTTCAATCTCAAACAACATACCGTTGAGGTAATAACGAACATCTTGGTTCGCCATTGAGAATTGGGTTTTCTCGATAAGACCGCGCAGCTCAGCTTGTGTCACTGACACTTCAACTTCACTGCTCCAGTCTTCAATATTTGGAAAATCTGCCGCAGGTAATGTTGCCAATGAGAAGCGGCTACGACCAGAGCGAACCTGAACACGGTCACCATCCAATACCACGGTGATCACTGAGCTGTCTGGCAAGCCACGACAGATATCTAGGAATTTACGTGAAGGTACAGTAATGCTGCCCGCTTCGAAATCACCTTCAAGCGTTACACGGCTGATCAGTTCAACTTCTAGATCCGTTGCTGTCATCGACAACACGTTATCTTCTACTTTAATCAGTAGATTTCCTAGAATTGGAAGCGTTGGCCTGCCACCGAGTGCGCCAGATACTTGTTGTAATGGCTTAATCAGGTGACTACGTTCAATGGTAAATTTCATATCTTGCTCTTACGGTCTAAATGGCACTGCGTAATAGTACGTGGCCAAGATTCTGCTTATTAAGGTTAAGAATACTGTGTATTAAGAAGAAAGGGTACGAATCAAGTTCGAATAATCTTCTTTAATGTCGTGGCTCTCTTCACGCAACTGAGCAATCTTACGACAAGCATGCAGTACGGTCGTGTGGTCACGGCCACCGAATGCATCGCCAATCTCAGGCAAGCTGTGGTTAGTTAACTCTTTAGCCAGTGCCATCGCCAGTTGGCGTGGACGAGCAACAGAACGAGAACGGCGTTTAGATAATAGATCAGCAACTTTGATTTTGTAGTATTCAGCGACTGTCTTTTGAATGTTATCAATGGTGACGAGTTTTTCTTGCAGGGCAAGCAAGTCACGCAGTGCTTCACGCACGAAATCGATCGTGATCGGACGGCCTGTGAAGTTTGCATTCGCAATAACACGGTTCAATGCGCCTTCAAGCTCACGAACGTTAGAGCGTAAACGCTTAGCAATAAAGAATGCCACTTCATCCGCAAGGTGAATTTGGTGGTCTTCGGCTTTCTTCATTAAGATCGCAACACGAGTCTCAAGCTCTGGTGGCTCAATCGCAACCGTCAAACCCCAGCCGAAGCGAGATTTAAGACGATCCTCTACCCCGTTGATCTCTTTTGGATAACGGTCAGAGGTTAGGATGATCTGTTGGTTGCCTTCAAGCAGCGCATTAAAGGTATGGAAGAACTCTTCTTGAGAGCGCTCTTTATTCGCGAAAAATTGGATATCATCGATAAGCAAAGCATCAACACTACGGTAGTAGCGCTTAAATTCTTCAATCGCGTTATTTTGTAGCGCCTTCACCATATCCTGAACAAAGCGCTCAGAATGCATGTAAACCACTTTCGCATTCGGCTTATTATCAACAATGGCATTACCCACCGCGTGCAACAAGTGTGTCTTACCTAAACCGGTGCCACCGTATAAAAACAACGGGTTATAAGCTGTTCCTGGATTATCAGAAACCTGACGTGCCGCCGCCAAACCCAATTGGTTTGATTTACCCTCAACAAAGTTATTGAACTTATGTTTTGGGTTTACGTTTGAACGGTGGTTAAGATCAACCGCTACAGGCTCTTCATCACGCCAGATATTGTGAACAGGCTTACGAGCTTGTAACTGCGCAGGTGCTGACGATTCAGCGGCCACATCAGCGGCTGTACGGGTACGAGCTGGGGCGATAGTCTCAGGTTTTGGAGCAGTAACTCGTTTGTTCCCAATTTCAAAATGAAGATGCGGAATATCATTACCACAATATTCTTGTAGCAAACGGTTAATGCTATTTAGGTACTTATCGCGCACCCAATCGAGTACAAATCGGTTTGGTGCAAATAGAGTTAGAGTATTACCATTGAGCTCCGCTTGTAACGGACGTACCCACATACTGAATTCTGTAGCTGGTAACTCTTCTTGAAGCTGTTGCAAGCATTGCAACCAAAGCGAAGATGACACGGTGCCCCACTCTATTTAAGTTATATGAAATGACCGTTAATTTTACCTGTTGATAAGTCAGATCACCAGCAATTGATCACAGATCCAGTGAATAAGATCCAAGTTATTCACAATAAATTTGTAAATAATCGGTGGATCCACACATCTTGCCCCTAATTTACTCACACAATGATCCACTTATGCCCGGATCCTTGCTAGTTATCCCCAAATCGAGAATGCGATCTGGTTATGGTTAATAACATCTGGTTATTTATTCTATTGAGCATTTTCCCAGTAACATCCAACCCTATAAATATAAGGAGTTACCAAATGAATAACTGGATTAAGGCTGCAATTGCGGCTATCGCACTCTCTGCTGCTACTGTTCAAGCCGCGACTGAAGTTAAAGTCGGCATGTCTGGTCGCTACTTCCCGTTTACGTTCGTTAAACAAGACCAACTACAAGGTTTTGAAGTGGATTTATGGGATGAGATCGGTAAGCTTAACGATTACAAGGTTGAATACGTAACGGCAAACTTCTCTGGTCTGTTTGGTCTTCTTGAAACGGGTCGTATCGATACCATTTCAAACCAAATTACAATGACGGATGCACGTAAAGCGAAATACCTATTCGCAGACCCATACGTAGTAGACGGTGCACAAATTACCGTTCGTAAAGGTAATGACAGCATTAAGGGTATCGAAGACCTTGATGGCAAGACGGTTGCGGTAAACCTAGGTTCAAACTTTGAACAACTGCTTCGCAGCTACGATAAAGATGGCAAGATCAATGTTAAAACCTACGATACAGGTATTGAGCATGATGTCGCTCTTGGTCGTGCCGATGCATTCGTAATGGATCGCCTATCAGCACTAGAGCTTATCAAGAAGACGGGGCTACCATTACAGCTAGCGGGTCAGCCATTCGAAACCATTGAAAACGCTTGGCCTTTCGTGGACAACGACAACGGTAAAAAACTGCAAGCAGAAGTAAACCAAGCATTAGCAGCAATGCGCGCAGATGGTACGCTAGAAAGTATCTCTCAGAAATGGTTTGGTGCGGACATTACTCAGAAGTAATCACTCACTATCTCCATTCGAGGCCCACTGCTTTACACGGCGGTGGGCTTTTTGCTTTTGTGCACTGATTAAAAGCCTGATAGAACAGTATTTCCAAATAGAACAACACTTCCAATACTAATACGAGATAGATTATGGGATTTGACTTTAATTACATGCTAGAGCTGTTGCCAATACTACTGAAGTATTTAGGCACCACGATGGAGATGGCAACTTGGGGCTTGTTCTTTGCTCTGATCCTGTCTCTGATACTGGCGAATATTCGTGTATTCAAAATCCCAGTACTCGACCAACTGAGCCAGCTGTACATTAGCTTCTTTCGAGGCACACCACTGTTGGTACAGCTTTTCCTCCTTTATTACGGCTTACCACAAGTATTCCCGTGGATGGTTGGGTTGGATGCTTTCAACGCCGCTGTAATTGGCTTAACCCTGCACTTTGCCGCGTATATGGCAGAAAGTATTCGTGCCGCGATTATCGGTATTGATCGTAGCCAGATGGAAGCCAGCCTCTCAGTCGGTATGACAACCAGTCAAGCGATGCGCCGAGTGATCTTGCCGCAAGCAACCCGCGTAGCACTGCCTTCTTTAATGAACTATTTCATCGACATGATCAAGTCGACTTCACTTGCATTCACCTTAGGTGTAGCCGAAATCATGGCTAAAGCTCAGATGGAAGCTTCTTCAAGTTTCCGCTTCTTCGAGGCTTTCTTAGCAGTCGCGCTGATTTACTGGGGCGTAGTGGTTATCCTCACTCGTATTCAAATTTGGGCCGAAGTGAAACTGAATAAGGCGTATGTACGATGATCAAATTACAAAATATCCACAAGCAGTTTGGTGACACCGAAGTTTTGAAAGGGATCGACCTAGAAATCAAACAAGGTGAGATAATTGTCATCATAGGTTCAAGTGGTACGGGTAAGTCTACCCTGCTGCGTTGTGTGAATTTTCTAGAGCAAGCCGATCAAGGTATTATTTCGATTGATGATATTAAGGTTGATGCTCAGAAACACACCAAAGCAGAGGTGCTTGCACTGCGTCGTAAGACTGGTTTTGTATTCCAAAACTATGCACTATTTGCTCACCAAACCGCGAGACAGAATATAGCTGAAGGTTTGATTACCGTTCGTGGTTGGAAAAAGAAGCAAGCCCATGAAAAAGCACAACAAATACTCGACGACATTGGCTTAGGAGAGAAAGCTGATAGCTACCCAGCCGCGCTCTCTGGTGGCCAGCAGCAACGGGTTGGTATTGGCCGTGCAATGGCTCTACAACCAGAGCTTTTACTGTTTGATGAGCCGACTTCAGCGCTTGATCCTGAATGGGTTGGCGAAGTGCTTAACCTAATGAAAAAACTAGCAAATCAGCATCAAACCATGCTGGTGGTTACTCACGAAATGCAGTTCGCTAGAGAGGTCGCAGACCGAGTGATCTTCATGGCTGATGGCCACATTGTCGAACAGGGATCTCCACAGGATATTTTTGGTAATCCACAGGATCCTAAATTAAAGAAATTCTTAAATAAGGTCGGGATCGACGAAGGATCCTTGTGATTTTAGTTATTCTACGTATAATCCCCCGACCGGAATTTTAGTTAACCCAATCATTGACACTTTTTGTGACAGTGATTACAATTCCGCCTCTTTGTTGAGAGGCGTCGGTTTTCCTTTCTTATATAAAGAAGAGAAAAAATGCCCACGCCGGGTTTAACAAAAACCTAAAACTACTGATCAGTAAGGTAATTACAATGAAACGCACTTTTCAACCTACAGTTCTAAAGCGTAAGCGTACACACGGTTTCCGTGCTCGCATGGCTACTAAGAACGGTCGCGCAACAATCAATGCACGTCGTGCAAAAGGCCGTAAGCGTCTTTCTAAGTAATCTTTGATTATTTTGAATAAGCTAGCCTTCGGTCGGGAGTTACGCTTGTTAACTCCCGAACATTATCAGAATGTCTTCAAGCAAGCTCATCGAGCAGGCTCCCCTCATTTCACCATCATTGCCCGAAATAACTCTCTTTCAAATCCTCGCCTTGGATTAGCCGTTCCGAAAAAGCAGATTAAAACCGCCGTGGGTCGTAATCGATTCAAGCGTCTTACTCGTGAAAGTTTTCGTAACACTCAACACAAACTTCCTAACAAAGATTATGTTGTAATCGCTAAGAAGAGCGCGCAAGATTTAAGCAATGAAGAAATGTTCAAGCTACTCGACAAATTATGGCTTCGCCTGTCTCGCCCTTCGCGTGGATAGCGCTAATACCCATCTATTTTTATAGATGGTTTATTAGTCCACTCATCGGCCCACGCTGCCGATTTACTCCAACCTGCTCTTTATATGCGATAGAAGCGTTGAAAGCTCACGGTTTTGTAAAAGGGTGTTGGTTATCAGGCAAACGTCTATTAAAATGCCATCCTTTGAACGAAGGGGGCTTTGACCCCGTTCCACCAGTCCAAAAACAAGACAGAGATAAATAACGATGGATTCTCAACGTAATATCCTGTTAATCGCATTGGCTTTGGTTTCTTTCCTACTGTTCCAGCAATGGAACGTAGCTCAGAACCCAGCTCCACAAGCGGTTGAGCAGGCACAATCTGGCAGCACCCTACCAGCGCCATCTTATGCAGATGATCTAGACCCGGCTCCTGGTCAAGTTGCTTCTGCTAAAACTATCACAGTAACAACTGATGTTCTGACTCTGTCAATTGATACGGTTGGTGGTGATGTCGTTACAGCAAACCTAAACGATTACTCTGCTGAGTTCGATTCTGAAGACACTTTTGTTCTTCTTAAAAACGAGCCTGGTCACCAATTTATCGCTCAAAGCGGTCTAGTGGGTCCTCAAGGTATCGATTTAAGCAGCACTAACCGCCCTAGCTACACGGTTTCAGCAGACAGCTTCACGTTGGCTGAAGGTCAAGATGAACTACGCATCCCAATGACTTACCAAGCGAACGGCCTGGATTACACAAAAACATTCGTCCTTAAGCGCGGCAGCTACGCGATTGACGTTGAATACGATGTAGTCAACAACTCTGGCAATAACGCAACATTCGGCATGTACGCTCACCTACGTCAAAACGTTATGGATGACGGTGGTAGCCTAACAATGCCAACTTACCGTGGTGGTGCTTACTCTACGGAAGATACGCGTTACAAAAAATACAGCTTCGACGACATGCAAGATCGCAACCTTTCTCTTAACCTAGCAAACGGTCAAGGTTGGGCAGCGATGATTCAACACTACTTTGCAAGTGCTTGGATTCCACGCGACGAAGCAGGCAGCAACCTTTACACTCGTGTAATTGGTAACCTTGGCGACATCGGTGTTCGCATGCCGAACAAAACCATCGCTACTGGCGACGAAGCAAGCTTCAAAGCAACGCTTTGGGTTGGTCCTAAACTTCAAGACCAAATGGCTGCTGTTGCACCAAACCTAGACCTAGTAGTTGACTACGGTTGGTTATGGTTCATTGCTAAACCACTTCATACTCTGCTTTCATTTATTCAAGGCATCGTTGTGAACTGGGGTCTGGCAATCATCTGTCTAACTTTCATCGTTCGTGGTGCTATGTACCCACTAACGAAAGCTCAGTACACGTCTATGGCGAAAATGCGTATGCTTCAGCCTAAGCTGACTGCAATGCGTGAGCGTATTGGCGACGACCGTCAACGCATGAGTCAAGAAATGATGGAGCTTTACAAGAAAGAGAAAGTAAACCCACTAGGTGGCTGTTTACCTATCCTTCTTCAAATGCCTATCTTCATTTCGCTATACTGGGCACTAATGGAGTCTGTTGAACTGCGTCACTCACCGTTCTTCGGTTGGATTACTGACCTTTCAGCACAAGACCCATACTACATCTTGCCACTTCTGATGGGTGCTTCAATGTTCCTAATCCAGAAGATGAGCCCGACAACTGTAACGGATCCAATGCAGCAGAAGATCATGACCTTTATGCCGGTTATGTTCACATTCTTCTTCCTGTTCTTCCCTTCAGGTCTGGTTCTTTACTGGCTAGTATCGAACATCGTAACTCTAATTCAGCAAACGCTTATCTACCGCGCACTGGAAAAGAAAGGCTTACATTCTAAGTAAGTTCGATAATAGAAAGAGATAAAGAAAGGCGACCAAAAGGTCGCCTTTTTGTTTTTAGCTGATTACAATTCAGCTAATTGATTAATCGTGAATGCCCTCTTTGGCTTTCACATGCTAGCAGGCACACCTATGACTACAGATACGATTGTTGCTCAAGCGACCGCGCCAGGCCGTGGTGGCGTCGGTATTATCCGCGTTTCCGGCCCATTGGCGACTCAGGTTGCCCTAGAAGTAACAGGAAAAACACTTAAGCCTCGCTACGCTGAGTACCTCCCGTTTAAATCTCACGATGGCATCGAACTAGACCAAGGTATCGCGCTTTTCTTCCCTAACCCACATTCGTTTACTGGCGAAGACGTGTTAGAGCTGCAAGGCCACGGCGGTCCGGTGGTGATGGATATGCTAATCAAACGAATCCTCGCGATCTCAGGCGTGCGTGCTGCGCGTCCAGGTGAGTTTTCAGAGCGTGCCTTCTTAAACGACAAGATGGATTTAACTCAAGCCGAAGCGATTGCTGACCTGATTGACGCAAGCTCAGAAGAAGCAGCGAAATCTGCACTACAATCCCTGCAAGGTGAATTCTCAAAGCGTATTAATACACTGGTAGATTCCCTGATTTACCTAAGAATCTACGTTGAAGCGGCTATCGACTTCCCTGAAGAAGAAATTGATTTCCTTGCTGACGGTAAAGTAAGTGCTGACTTACAGGCTATCATCGACAATCTCGAAGCTGTGCGCCAAGAAGCCAATCAAGGTGCCATCATGCGTGAAGGTATGAAAGTCGTGATTGCAGGTCGCCCAAATGCGGGTAAATCGAGCCTATTAAATGCATTGTCAGGCAAAGAATCTGCCATTGTGACTGATATTGCCGGCACTACGCGTGATGTACTGCGTGAACATATCCATATTGATGGCATGCCACTGCATATTATTGATACCGCAGGCCTACGTGAGGCCTCTGATGAAGTAGAAAAGATAGGTATTGAACGTGCTTGGGAAGAAATAGCTCAGGCAGACCGAGTTTTATTTATGGTTGATGGCACAACAACAGACGCAACCGACCCGAAAGATATCTGGCCAGATTTCGTTGATCGTCTACCAGACAACATCGGAATGACGGTAATTCGTAATAAAGCGGATCAAACCAGTGAAGAGTTAGGCATTTGTCATGTTAACGATCCAACCCTGATTCGCTTATCAGCCAAAACAGGCCAAGGTGTCGACGCTCTGCGTAGTCATCTAAAGGATTGTATGGGCTTTGCTGGTGGTCATGAAGGTGGCTTTATGGCACGTCGTCGTCACTTAGATGCCCTAGAACGAGCATCAGAACACCTAGATATCGGCCAACAGCAGCTTGAAGGCTACATGGCGGGTGAGATTTTAGCGGAAGAGCTTCGAATTACTCAGCAGCACCTCAATGAGATCACGGGTGAGTTCAGTTCAGACGATCTTTTAGGTCGCATCTTCTCTTCATTCTGTATTGGTAAATAACCTTAAAAGGCCAGCTCATGCTGGCCTTCTTCTTTAGTAAGGACAGCTTAATGATCCACATTATTACAGGTAGCACCTTAGGTGGTGCAGAGTACGTTGGCGATCACCTTAATGATCTTCTTGAAGAGCAAGGTCATGAAATAACCCTTCATAATCAGCCTGAATACGATGATATCCCCCAACAAGGCTTTTGGTTGTTGGTCACTTCAACTCATGGTGCCGGTGAATTTCCAGATAATATTAAGCCGTTTATCGACGCATTGACCCAGCAATCTCCAGATTTAAGCCAGGTTCGCTTTGCTGTAGTGGCGCTTGGAGATTCGAGCTACGATACCTTCTGTTTGGCAGGTAAATCAGTCCACAGCCAACTAAAAGAGCTCGGTGCTCAAGCGATTTCTGGCTGTTTTACCATCGATGTTCTTGAAACACCGGTCCCAGAAGATGCTGCAGAGGAATGGTTTAACGATCATAGTGACCAGTTTTAACACCCCAATCTTCTAAAAAGCGGCTTATGCCGCTTTTTTTGTCTCTGAAAATCGTGATTGTGAATAACTTTTTTGAAAATAAATCGAAATACATGTCCTTTTTTTCAATTTTCTCTGTGGATAAGATCATACATATACGGTGATCAACCTATAGTTATCCAAATAACAACTTTCTAGGTAATTCCCCCTTGTGCATAAGTAGCCATTTTGATCCCAGCTAATCCTCATTATGATCAAAGTTAGATCACACCCTTTGATCCAAAAAAGATCCATGATCTTGTTGATCATTTTCTACTTACCCACAGACACCCTCGATCCTAATAATAGATCTAATAAAAGATCTCTCTAAAGATCTTATCTATATTAATTAAAAACAGCTTTTTCGAAAAATTCCAAAAACGTTTTCTCAAGCTATGAAAACAGGTAGAATATCGCTCCTTTTTATCAATCTAGAAACGTTTGAGTACCTGAGGTCGGTTCATGCTTTATCACGAAAAATTTGACGTCATCGTTGTTGGTGGTGGCCATGCAGGAACGGAAGCCGCACTCGCATCTGCACGTACTGGTCAAAGTACGTTATTACTAACTCATAATATCGATACGTTGGGACAGATGTCTTGTAACCCAGCCATTGGCGGGATCGGTAAGGGCCACTTGGTAAAAGAGGTCGATGCTATGGGTGGATTAATGGCGCAAGCTATTGATCATGCAGGTATTCAGTTCAGAACATTAAACGCATCAAAAGGCCCTGCGGTACGTGCAACTCGTGCACAAGCTGACCGCGCACTTTACAAAGCCTTTGTCCGTAATGTTCTTGAAAACACACCAAACCTAACTCTGTTCCAACAGTCGGTTGATGACTTGATCGTTGAACAAGATCAAGTGGTGGGTGTGGTTACGCAAATGGGCCTCAAATTCCGCGCTAATGCTGTGGTCTTAACGGTAGGCACATTCCTAGGCGGTAAGATTCATATTGGTATGGAAAGTTCATCGGGTGGACGTGCGGGTGATCCACCATCGATCGCGCTCGCTGACCGTCTTCGTGATCTTCCATTTCGTGTTGATCGCCTGAAAACAGGTACACCTCCTCGCATTGATGCACGCAGCGTTGATTTTTCTGAGCTTGAGGTTCAACACGGCGATAATCCGACTCCGGTTTTCTCATTCATGGGTAACCGAGCTCAGCAGCCGCGTCAGATTCCATGTTACATCACGCACACTAACGAAAATACGCATGACGTTATTCGTGCCAACCTCGATCGCAGCCCGATGTACGCTGGTGTGATTGAAGGTATTGGCCCTCGTTACTGTCCGTCGATTGAAGACAAAGTGATGCGCTTTGCTGATAAAAACAGTCACCAAATTTTCATTGAGCCTGAAGGCCTAACGACGCACGAGTTATACCCTAATGGTATTTCAACCAGTTTGCCGTTTGATGTTCAGGTAAAAATCGTTCACTCAATGAAAGGTTTTGAGAACGCACACATCGTTCGTCCTGGTTACGCGATTGAGTACGATTTCTTTGACCCTCGCGATCTTAAACTGACTTACGAGACCAAGTTTATTAAGGGGTTGTTCTTTGCAGGGCAAATCAATGGCACCACTGGCTACGAAGAAGCTGCAGCACAAGGCTTAATGGCCGGTTTGAATGCGAGTTTGTTTACGCAAGGCAAAGAGGGCTGGAGCCCACGCCGCGATCAAGCTTACATGGGTGTACTTATCGATGACTTGTCGACAATGGGTACCAAAGAACCGTACCGCATGTTTACATCTCGCGCGGAATACCGCTTGTTGCTTCGTGAAGACAACGCTGATATCCGTTTGACTGAAAAGTCACGTGAACTTGGCTTGGTCGACGATGCTCGTTGGACGCGATTCAACGAGAAGATGGAAAACATGGAGAAAGAGCGTCAACGTCTTAAAGAAACATGGATTAATCCAAAATCTGAAGATATTGATCAATTGAACCAGATCCTGAAAACACCAATGTCTCGTGAAGCGAGTGGTGAAGATCTTCTTCGTCGTCCTGAAATGACTTATTCACAGCTAACGTCGTTGGATCGTTTCGGTCCTGCACTGGAAGATCAACAAGCCTCAGAGCAAGTTGAGATCCAAGTGAAGTACGATGGCTATATCCAACGTCAACAAGATGAAATTGAAAAATCACTGCGTCATGAAAACACCAAACTGCCGGCTGACATCGATTACAGTAAGGTAAAAGGGCTTTCTAACGAAGTGGTTCTAAAACTAACTACCGCTAAACCAGACTCAATTGGTATTGCATCGCGAATCTCAGGTATCACACCTGCTGCAATTTCAATTCTGTTGGTTTACTTGAAAAAACACGGCCTGTTGAAAAAAGGTGAGGAAGCATAATGAGCGCATTACGCGAAAAACTGGATCACCTGATTGGCCAGACTGAACTTGAAGTATCTGAAAAGCAACGCAGCCAATTGGTTGGCTACGTTGAGTTACTAAACAAGTGGAACAAAGCATACAATCTGACGTCAGTTCGTGATCCGCAAGAAATGATGGTGAAACATATCTTAGATAGCATCATTGTTAGCACTCACTTACAAGGCAAGCGCTTTATTGACGTTGGCACAGGCCCTGGTCTTCCTGGGATTCCGCTCTCAATCATGAATCCTGACTGCGAGTTTTACTTGCTAGACAGCTTGGGTAAGCGTATTCGTTTTATCAAGCAAGTGATTCATGAGCTGGGTATCGACAACGTGGTGCCGATTCAAAGTCGCGTTGAAGAATTTCAACCAGAAGAAAAGTTTGATGCCGTGCTCAGTCGCGCATTTGCATCAATGACAGACATGGTAGAGTGGTGTCATCATTTACCTAAAGAGCAATCCGGTGTATTTTTGGCTCTTAAGGGACAACATCCTAGAGACGAAATCGACCTGTTACCTGAATGGTGTTCAGTGACAGACATTAAAGCTTTGCAAGTGCCAGAGCTTGATGGAGAGCGTCATCTAGTTACTTTATCGCGTCAGGGATAATCAGCGAGGCCATAGTGGGTAAAATCGTAGCAATTGCCAACCAGAAGGGTGGCGTAGGAAAAACAACAACTTGCATTAACTTGGCAGCATCAATGGCGGCAACAAAGCGCAAGATATTGGTTGTTGACCTCGATCCTCAAGGTAATGCCACGATGGCGAGCGGTGTTGACAAGTATCAGGTTGAAGCAACTGCTTACGATTTGCTGGTTGAAGACAGCCCATTTGATGAGGTAGTTTGCCGAAGTACATCTGGCAATTATGACCTTATCGCCGCAAATGGTGATGTTACAGCGGCAGAAATCAAATTGATGGAAGTGTTTGCTCGTGAAGTTCGCCTAAAGAACGCGTTGGCACCCATTCGTAGTAACTATGATTTCATCTTTATCGATTGCCCACCGTCATTAAATCTTCTTACAATTAATGCGATGGCTGCGGCCGATTCCGTATTGGTTCCTATGCAATGTGAATACTTTGCTCTGGAAGGTTTGACTGCGTTGATGGATACCATTAGCAAGCTCGCTGCGGTGGTAAATGAGAATCTGAAGATTGAAGGTCTTCTGCGTACTATGTACGATCCTCGTAACCGCTTATCGAACGAAGTATCTGATCAACTCAAAAAGCACTTCGGTAGCAAAGTCTATCGAACTGTGATCCCTAGAAATGTGCGTCTGGCAGAAGCGCCGAGTCATGGCAAGCCAGCAATGTACTACGACAAATATTCTGCAGGAGCTAAGGCATATCTTGCTCTTGCTGGCGAAATGTTACGTCGTGAAGAAGTCCCAGTATAGGTCCAACCAAAGGAATTCGCTCAATGTCTAAGCGTGGTTTAGGAAAGGGGCTAGATGCATTGCTTGCAACTAGCTCATTAGCTCGTGAAAAGCAGCAAGTTGCTTCTTATAGTCAGGCGTTGTCGGCTGATGGTGAGCTTATCGAATTGGCTGTTGGTTGCTTAAAGCCAGGTGTATATCAACCGCGTAAGGATATTGCGACGGAAGCGCTAGAAGAGCTGGCAGCATCAATCCAATCTCAAGGTATTATTCAGCCAATCGTTGTACGCCCCTTAGCACACGACCAGTTTGAGATTATTGCTGGCGAACGTCGTTGGAGAGCTGCTCGTCAAGCTGGCCTTAAGCAAGTGCCATGTTTAATTAAGAGAGTCGAAGACAAGGCCGCGATTGCAATGGCATTGATCGAGAACATTCAGCGTGAAGACTTGAATGCTATCGAAGAAGCACAAGCGTTAGAGCGCTTGCAGAACGAATTTGAGCTGACACATCAACAGGTTGCTGAAGTGATCGGTAAATCGAGAGCAACGGTTAGTAACTTATTACGTCTAAATCAGCTCGAAAGTGAAGTAAAAGGTTTAGTTTCCAACAAACTCCTGGAAATGGGGCATGCTAGAGCATTGCTTGCGCTCGAAGGCGATACCCAGGTTGAGGCAGCAAACACTGCGGCAACCAAAAAAATGACCGTGCGTCAAACTGAGCAGCTTGTTAAAAAGTGCTTAAAGCCAGACGTTGAATCAGAATCGAAGCAAGAAGACACTGAAGCTATCGAACTTTCACGAAGACTCACGGAAAAATTGCAAGCAAACGTTTCAGTTACTCGTTCTGTTAGTGGGAAGTCAAAAGTGACAATTACTCTTGATGAGCCTCACAAATTAGATCAACTTATTGCTAAATTAGAGTACTAAGTGAGATAATTGATTTAGGTCAATTATGTAATGAACAAGTGATTTCGTACAAAAGTTGTCGGTTTGTATACAAAAATGTAAATGATTGCTGCATTCTTATTGCAATCAATTTGGCTGAACGTATAATTTTCGCCAATTTATCAGCACGCTTTTAAGCGAGTATCAAAGTAGGCTTAAAAGAGGAACGAATACATGGTAGCGGCGTTAGCAAGACCAGGACGAGTGCTTGCAAAGCAAATGTTATTGATCGAGCTTAGCGCGGTTATATTAGTGGCGATAGGGTTAGGTTTAGCTGTTAATCCTGATTGGGGTTTTGCTGCATTAATCGGTGGCGGTATTTTTGTCATCGCGAATGTAGTTTTTTGTGTGTGTGCTTTTCTATTTTGTGGAGCTCGCGCAACTAAGTTAGTTGCGGCGTCGTTCTATGCAGGTGAAGCGCTCAAAATCTTAATCACAGTTCTACTATTCTCTATCGTCTACATGTATATGCAGGTGGAATTAATTCCCCTCAAACTGACCTATTTACTGGTTCTAGGTATTAATATCTTTGCGCCAGTGCTTTTCATTAACAATAAAAAATAGGATGAGTTATGGCTGCGCCAACAGCATCCGGATACATTGAACACCATTTACAAAACCTTTCTTTAGCTAAGTTTGGTCTTGTAGAGGAGACAAGTTTCTGGAACGTACATATAGACAGTCTGTTTTTTTCGGTGTTGACAGGGATGTTATTCCTTTGGGTTTTTCGCTCAGTCGCTAAGAAAGCAACAGTAGGTGTACCTGGTAAGCTTCAGTGTTTTGTTGAAATGGTAGTGGAATTCGTTGGTGACAACGTTAAAGAAACTTTCCATGGCCGCAACCCTCTGATTGCCCCACTAGCACTGACTATATTCTGCTGGATTATCATTATGAACTTGATGGACTTAGTGCCTATCGATTTCTTACCATATCCTGCAGAGCATTGGCTAGGTATCCCTTACTTGAAAGTGGTTCCTACAGCTGATGTTAATATAACAATGGCAATGGCTTTAGGTGTTTTTGCTCTGATGATCTACTACAGCATCAAAGTGAAAGGTCTAGGCGGATTTGCTAAAGAATTGGCACTGCATCCATTTAATCACCCAATCATGATTCCATTTAACTTGGTACTTGAGGTAATTTCGTTATTAGCGAAGCCACTATCTCTAGGTATGCGTTTATTTGGTAATATGTTTGCGGGTGAGGTGGTGTTTATTCTTATCGCGGCAATGCTACCGTGGTACTTACAATGGGTAGGTGCACTACCTTGGGCTATCTTCCATATCTTGGTTATTTTGATTCAAGCGTTTGTTTTCATGATGTTGACAATCGTTTACTTATCAATGGCTCATGAAGATAGTGATCACTAAAAAATTTTTAAGCTTTATTCTAACTATTAATGTTAATCGGAGAACGTAAATGGAAACTGTACTAAGTTTTTCAGCAATCGCTGTTGCTATCATTGTTGGTCTTTGTGCCGTAGGTACTGCAATTGGTTTTGCTATTCTTGGTGGTAAATTCCTAGAAGGCGCTGCGCGTCAACCTGAAATGGCTCCAATGCTACAAGTTAAGATGTTCATCATCGCTGGTCTATTGGATGCTGTTCCAATGATCGGTATCGTAATCGCACTACTATTCACGTTTGCTAACCCATTTGTTGGTCAACTAGCAGGCTAATTAACTTCTAAATAGTTAATTAAATTTTTGTAGTTGATTCTTAACGAGGGGTAGCTGTTGTGAATATGAACGCAACTCTGCTAGGTCAAGCAATTGCTTTTTCACTGTTTGTTTGGTTCTGCATGAAATATGTATGGCCACCAATCATGCAAGCAATTGAAGAACGTCAGAAAAAAATTGCTGACGGTCTAGTAGCCGCTGAACGCGCTGCTAAAGACTTGAACCTGGCACAAGCCAACGCTTCTGAGCAAATGAAAGAAGCAAAGCGCACTGCAACTGAGGTTATTGATCAGGCAAACAAACGTAAAGCTCAAATTATTGATGAAGCACGCGAAGAGGCTCAGGCAGAACGCCAGAAGATCTTAGCGCAAGCTGAAGCAGAAATTGAAGCAGAGCGTACACGTGCCCGTGATGACCTGCGCAAACAAGTCGCAACTCTGGCTATAGCTGGTGCTGAGAAAATCCTTGAACGTACTATCGATAAAGATGTACACGATGATCTTCTTAACAACATTACTGCAAAACTTTAAAGCAAGGGGCTGTATATGTCTGATTTGACTACAATCGCACGCCCCTATGCTAAAGCAGCGTTTGACTTTGCGGTAGATAAAGGTGAGCTAGACCAATGGGGTCAAATGCTTACTTTTGCTGCCGAAGTGGCACAAAATGATGATGTTCACAATTTATTAAGCGGTTCTATGACTGCTGAAAAATTAGCTGAAGTATTCATTGTAATTTGTGGCGAACAATTTGATGAATTCGGTCAGAACTTAATTAAAGTGATGGCAGAGAATGGCCGCTTAATGGCTTTTCCTGATGTTTGTAAAGAGTTCTTTATACTCAAAAAAGAGTATGAGAAAGAGATCGACGTTGAAGTAACTTCAGCGGTAGAACTTTCTGAAGAACAACGTGCAGAGATCAGCAGCAAATTGGAACAGCGCTTAGCGCGCAAAGTTCAGCTGAATTGCAGTATAGATGAGACTCTACTTAGTGGAGTTATTATTCGAGCCGGAGACCTAGTCATCGATAACTCAGCGCGCAGTCGTTTAGACCGCCTGAGCGATGCATTGCAGTCTTAATGGGGATTGGAGCATGCAACTTAATTCCACTGAAATTAGCGATCTAATTAAACAACGTATTGAATCTTTCGACGTTGTTAGTGAAGCTCGCAATGAAGGTACTATCGTTTCTGTAAGCGATGGCATCCTTAGCATCCACGGCCTAGCGGACGTGATGCAAGGTGAAATGATCGAACTACCGGGTGGCCGTTACGCGCTAGCACTAAACTTGAACCGTGATTCGGTTGGTGCTGTTGTAATGGGCCCGTATGCTGACCTACAGGAAGGCATGAAAGTTACAGGTACTGGTCGTATTCTAGAAGTACCAGTAGGTCCTGAAATGCTTGGTCGTGTTGTAAACACGCTAGGTGAGCCAATTGATGGTAAAGGTCCAATCGAAGCTAAATTGACTTCGCCTGTAGAAATTATCGCACCAGGTGTAATCGACCGTAAATCGGTAGATCAACCTGTTCAAACTGGTTACAAGTCTGTTGACTCAATGATCCCTATCGGTCGTGGTCAACGTGAGCTAGTAATCGGTGACCGTCAAACTGGTAAAACAGCAATGGCGATCGATGCGATTATTAACCAAAAAGATTCTGGTATTTTCTCTATCTACGTAGCTATCGGCCAAAAAGCGTCGACTATTGCTAACGTAGTTCGCAAACTAGAAGAGCACGGCGCACTAGCAAACACTGTTGTTGTTGTTGCATCTGCTTCTGAATCTGCAGCGCTGCAATACCTTGCACCGTATGCTGGTTGTGCGATGGGCGAATACTTCCGTGATCGCGGTGAAGATGCACTGATTGTTTATGATGATCTATCTAAACAAGCCGTCGCTTACCGTCAAATCTCGCTACTACTAAAGCGTCCACCAGGTCGTGAAGCGTTCCCAGGTGATGTTTTCTACCTTCACTCTCGTCTACTAGAGCGTGCAGCTCGTGTAAGCGAAGCATACGTAGAAAAATTCACTAACGGCGAAGTGACAGGCAAGACTGGTTCTTTAACAGCTCTTCCTATCATCGAAACGCAAGCTGGTGACGTATCTGCATTCGTACCAACGAACGTAATCTCGATTACTGATGGTCAGATCTTCCTACAAACTGAGCTATTCAACGCGGGCGTACGTCCAGCTGTTGACCCAGGTATCTCAGTTTCTCGTGTAGGTGGTTCGGCGCAGACTAAAATCATCAAGAAGCTATCTGGCGGTATCCGTACTGCTCTAGCTCAATACCGTGAACTTGCAGCATTTGCTCAGTTCTCTTCGGATCTTGATGAAGCGACTAAGAAGCAGCTAGACCACGGTCAAAAAGTTACAGAACTGATGAAGCAGAAGCAATACGCTCCTATGTCTGTATTTGACCAAGCTCTAGTAATCTTCGCTGCAGAGCGTGGATACCTTCAAGACGTTGAACTTTCTAAAGTTCTAGACTTTGAAGCTGCTTTACTGTCGTTTGCTCGTGGTCAATACGCTGATCTAGTAACACAGATCGACGCAACGGGTGCTTTCAACAAAGAAATCGAAGCTGAGCTGAAGAAGCTTGTTGACGATTTCAAGGCAACCCAGACCTGGTAATTGGTAGGTGGTCTTAGGGCCACCTCATACCATTAACGGAGAGTAACGATGGCCGGCGCAAAAGAGATACGTAATAAAATCGGTAGTGTTAAAAGCACACAGAAGATTACGAAAGCAATGGAAATGGTAGCAGCTTCAAAAATGCGTCGTTCTCAAGACGCAATGGAAGCTACTCGTCCATATGCAGAAACAATGCGTAAAGTGATCGGTCATTTGGCTAATGGTAGCCTCGAGTATAAGCATCCTTATCTTGAGGAACGTGAAGCCAAACGTGTTGGTTACATCATCGTTTCTACAGACCGTGGTCTTTGTGGTGGTTTGAACATTAACTTGTTCAAGAAAGCCATGAACGACATGAAAGATTGGTCTGAGAAAGGTGCTGATGTTGAGCTTGCAATTGTAGGCTCTAAAGCAACAGCATTTTTCAACAACAGCGGCGCGAAAGTAGCAGCTCAAGTTTCTGGTCTGGGCGATCGTCCAAGCCTTGAAGACTTGATTGGCTCTGTGAGCGTTATGCTGAAGAAATATGATGAAGGCGAACTAGATCGCCTGTTCGTAGTGTTCAACAAGTTTGAAAACACTATGGTTCAAGAACCAACGATCGATCAATTACTTCCTTTGCCTAAATCAGACAGCGAAGAAATGAAACGCAGTCATTCTTGGGACTACATTTATGAGCCCGAGCCAAAACCACTACTAGATGCACTATTGGTTCGCTATGTCGAATCTCAAGTGTACCAAGGTGTGGTCGAGAACCTTGCTTGTGAGCAAGCGGCTCGAATGATTGCAATGAAATCAGCAACAGATAATGCTGGTGACATTATTGATGACTTAGAACTTGTGTATAACAAAGCCCGTCAATCGGCGATTACACAAGAACTTTCTGAGATCGTTTCAGGCGCAGCTGCGGTTTAAGCTTAGGTAAAACTAAATAGTTAGAGGATTAACGATGGCTACAGGTAAGATCGTACAGATCATCGGTGCGGTAGTCGACGTAGAGTTCCCACAGGGCGAAGTACCTCGTGTATACGATGCTCTGAATGTTAATGAAGTGAAAGAGCGTCTAGTTCTTGAAGTTCAGCAACAACTTGGCGGTGGCGTAGTTCGCGCAATCGTAATGGGTAGCTCTGATGGTTTACGTCGTGGTTTGACAGTTGAAAATACTGGCGCTCCAATCTCAGTACCAGTAGGTACTAAGACATTGGGTCGTATCATGAATGTCCTAGGTGACGCGATTGATGAGTGTGGCGAAATTGGTGCTGAAGAGCATTACGCCATTCACCGTGAAGCTCCAAGCTACGAAGAGCAGTCTAACGAGACAGCTCTTCTAGAAACTGGTGTTAAAGTAATCGACTTGATTTGTCCATTCGCTAAGGGTGGTAAAATCGGTCTATTCGGTGGTGCTGGTGTAGGTAAGACCGTTAACATGATGGAACTTATCAACAACATCGCACTTCAACACTCAGGCCTATCTGTATTTGCAGGTGTAGGTGAGCGTACTCGTGAAGGTAACGATTTCTACTTTGAGATGCAGGAAGCAGGTGTTGTAAACATCGAAAAACCTGAAGAATCAAAAGTAGCGATGGTTTACGGCCAGATGAACGAGCCACCAGGTAACCGTCTACGTGTTGCACTGACTGGTCTAACAATGGCAGAGCGTTTCCGTGACGAAGGTCGTGACGTTCTACTGTTCGTTGATAACATCTACCGTTACACACTAGCAGGTACTGAAGTATCAGCACTTCTAGGTCGTATGCCTTCTGCGGTAGGTTACCAACCTACACTAGCTGAAGAAATGGGTGTTCTACAAGAGCGTATCACGTCAACTAAAGCTGGTTCTATCACGTCTGTACAGGCGGTATACGTACCTGCGGATGACTTGACTGACCCGTCTCCAGCAACAACGTTCGCTCACTTGGATGCAACGGTTGTACTTAACCGTAACATCGCATCTATGGGTCTATACCCAGCGATCGACCCGCTAGATTCTACTTCACGTCAACTGGATCCATTGGTAGTTGGACAAGAACACTACGACATCGCTCGTGGCGTTCAGTCTACTCTTCAGCGCTATAAAGAGCTGAAAGATATCATTGCTATCCTAGGTATGGACGAGCTATCTGAAGAAGATAAGCAAGTTGTATCTCGTGCTCGTAAGATTGAGAAGTTCCTAACTCAGCCTTACCACGTAGCGGAAGTATTTACAGGTGACCCAGGCGTTTACGTACCTCTTAAAGAGACTCTACGTGGCTTCCAAGGTCTTCTATCTGGTGAATACGATGACATTCCAGAGCAAGCGTTCATGTACTGTGGTGCAATTGACGAAGCTATCGAGAATGCTAAGAAGCTATAAGGCTAACTAGGAGGCGATATGGCAGCAATAACCTTTCACCTAGACGTTGTAAGTGCCGAGAAACAAATTTTCTCTGGTCTTGTTGAGACGTTTCAGGTGACCGGTAGTGAGGGTGAGCTTGGTATTTTCCATGGTCACACTCCACTGCTGACCGCTATCAAGCCTGGTATGGTGCGTATTGTTAAGCAGCACGGCCACGAAGAAATTATTTATGTTTCTGGTGGTATGGTAGAAGTTCAGCCTGGTACAGCGACTGTACTGGCTGATACAGCTATCCGTGGTGAAGAGCTAGACGCAGCAAAGGCGGAAGAAGCTAAACGCAAGGCTGTGGAGAATATCCAAAATCAGCATGGCGACATAGACTTCGCACAAGCGGCCGGTGAACTGGCTAAAGCCATTGCTCAGTTACGAGTTATCGAACTGACAAAGCAGCGTCGTTAATCTTTTTAAGATTATAGACTCTGAGATAAAGGCGACCTAAGGGTCGCCTTTTTGCATTTTTAGGTTCTGAAAAATGCATCTTTTAAGCATCACTACTGGTTAAATGGTTATTGTGATTTAATTTTTTGGCCAAAAACGGTTACAATATCGGCTTAATAAAAATACTGTTGGATAGGTTTACAATGAAGTTTAGCGCAGTGATTCTCGCGGCGGGCAAAGGCACTCGCATGTATTCAAACACACCAAAGGTTCTGCACACGCTTGCGGGTAAGCCAATGGTGAAGCATGTTATCGATACATGTAATGGTTTAGGCGCTCAAAATATCAACCTGGTTTACGGCCACGGTGGTGATCAGATGAAGGCTACTCTAGCTGAAGAATCTGTAAATTGGGCACTGCAAGCTGAGCAGCTAGGTACTGGTCACGCTGTAGATCAAGCATCTGCACATTTCGCTGATGATGAAAAAGTTTTGGTGCTATACGGTGATGTTCCACTGATCTCTCCTGAAACCATTGAAAACCTATTAGACGCTCAACCAAACGGTGGTATCGCACTACTAACGGTCGTGTTAGACAACCCGATGGGCTACGGTCGTATCATTCGTCGCAATGGCCCGGTTGTCGCTATCGTTGAGCAAAAAGATGCAACCGATGAGCAGAAGCTTATCAAAGAGATTAATACTGGCGTTATGGTGGCTACTGGTGGCGATCTGAAGCGTTGGTTGTCTGGCTTAAGCAACGATAACGCACAAGGTGAATACTACCTGACTGACGTTATTGCAGCGGCTCACGATGAAGGGCGTGCGGTTGAGGCTGTACATCCAGTAAGCCCAATTGAAGTTGAAGGCGTGAATGACCGCTCACAACTGGCTCGTCTAGAGCGCGCTTACCAAGCTGAACAAGCAGACAAGCTATTGAAGCAAGGCGTAATGTTACGCGACCCAAGCCGCTTTGACTTACGTGGAGAATTGCAGTGTGGTATGGATGTTGAGATTGATACTAACGTTATCATTGAAGGCAGTGTAAGCATTGGCGACAATGTGGTTATCGGCACTGGTTGTGTACTTAAAGACTGTGAGATTGATGACAACACTATCGTTCGCCCATACAGCGTAATCGAAGGTGCGACAATTGGTGAAGACTGTACGGTTGGTCCATTCACTCGCTTACGTCCTGGAGCTGACATGCGTAACAATTCGCATGTAGGTAACTTTGTTGAAGTGAAGAACACTCGTCTTGGTGAGGGTTCTAAAGCGAATCACCTTACTTACCTAGGTGATGCTGAGATCGGTCAACGTGTAAATGTGGGTGCGGGTGCTATCACTTGTAACTACGATGGTGCGAACAAGTTTAAGACCATCATTGGCGATGACGTATTTGTTGGCTCTGACAGCCAATTAATAGCGCCTGTTACGATTGGTAATGGTGCTACCGTTGGTGCTGGCTCTACAGTAACGCGCGATGTTTCTGAAAATGAGCTAGTTATCAGCCGTGCGAAAGAGCGCAAGATTGCCAACTGGCAGCGTCCGACTAAGAAAAAGTAGTCTCAACTATAAATCAGATGACTGCGATAGAGCTAATAGCACTGCTACTGGTTTTTCTTAGATATCTAGATATAAAAAAAGAGCGATTAATCTCGCTCTTTTTTGTTTTCTTTAACCTAGAAACTAGTCTTGTTTCTCGTCAGCGACCACTCGAGAGTTGTCTGGTGTCGCGAAGTGTTCAGAAAGCTCTTTGTTTGAAACAATATAGCCAACCCACAATGCACCCAAACAAATCACAACCGCGATACCCGTTGCGCTTAGTGCTTGGCTAGCCATTGCCGCGACTAATGCACTTGATAGGCCACTGATACTGATTTGCAGGCTGTTTTGTAGGCCAGCAGCTGTTGCTGGGCTTTGCTTGGCACTTGATAGAGCACGGTTTACTACGATTGGGTAAAGTGCACCGTTTGCTACAGCAATTAAACAGAAAGGCGCAAGTAGAGGCCAGATTGACGTCAGTTCCCACTGTGATGCAATGAAGATAAGCATAGCTGCAACGCTGAACAAACCGATAAGATTTCTTAGTACAACGCCATCGCCATATTTCTTCACCGCTTGCTTACCGAAATAACCACCCGCCATGAACGCGATTGTCTGTGGGATAAAGCTCAAACCGATGTCTTTTGCTTCATAACCTAGCTGAGCCATTATCTCTGGCATACCCGTTAGGTAAGCGAAGAACGCTGCAGATGCCGAAGCAAACATTAAAACATTACCCATGTAAGGCTTTGATTTTATCAACATCTTGATGTCTGTCTTAATCGATGTCTGCTTTACTTCAGGCGCTTCTTTTGGTTGAGCCATTGTTGTTGCAATTAGTAGTGCGCCCATCAAAGTCAATGTAATGAAGATACTGTGCCAGCCAAAG
This sequence comes from Vibrio sp. 10N.247.310.24, assembly GCF_041467175.1. Lineage (NCBI taxonomy): Bacteria > Pseudomonadati > Pseudomonadota > Gammaproteobacteria > Vibrionales > Vibrionaceae > Vibrio > Vibrio sp. 10N.247.310.24. The sequence goes on along the minus strand of NZ_JBFSUD010000013.1, from coordinate 32,297 downwards.
CTGTCTGCTAGCAACACACCCAGTTGAGGTGCTAATGCTGGAGATAGCGCTACTAGAGGCATGATAGTAGCAAAAATTTGCTGGCTACTGCTCTGAGAGTAACGCTTGATAACCATGGCTTGCCAAATTACCGCAGGCGCACATACACCGATCGCTTGAATGAAGCGCAGTGTCAGTAGATGCCATACTTCGGTACTGAATGCTAAGCCAAATGAAGCTGCGGTGAATATTACTAGACCGACTGCCAGCGTGTTGCGGTGACCATACTTGTCACTTGCGAGACCCCAAAGAAGCTGACCTAGTGCCATACCACCAAGGAATACAGTTAGAGACAGAGCAATTTGCTCTGGGCCGGTTGCGAAATCAACTTCCATTGCCTTAAATGCAGGAAGGTACATATCAGTCGCAATAAAGCCAAGCATTGAAAGAACTGCAAGGTAGACTAATTGAAATTTAGAAATATTCATAAGATGCCATTAAGCTAAAGGTAGTGATGTTTTTATCATCAAAAAAATTGTTTGATATACAGAAGTGAAAGCCCCTGTTTATTTGTGCTGACATTCTATTTTTCAGACCTGATAAAATAAAACGCTAAAATATGTGGTTATCAATCAAAAAATTTGAAGGCTTATGTTCTCTAAATCCTCGTTAGAAATGCTCGACACTGTGGCGCGCTTGGGTAGTTTTACCGCAGCTGCTGAACAGTTGCACAAAGTGCCCTCAGCGATCAGCTATGGGGTTAGGCAGGTAGAGCAAGAGCTTGATGTTCTACTTTTCAGACGCTTACCAAGAAAAGTAGAGCTGACACCTGCAGGAGAGCTGTTTATTGAAGAGGCTCGTCAACTGCTGAGACAGATGGAAGAACTCAGTGCCCAGACTCGCCGAGCAGCGCGTGGTTGGAAGAAAACCTTGCGCCTAACGCTTGATAACGTGGTTAAGCTCGACAAGATGAAGCCTATGATTGAAGAGTTTTATCAAACCTTTGAGTTCGCTGAGCTGCAGATTAACATGGAAGTGTTTAACGGCTCTTGGGAAGCCATTGCACAGGGCAGGGCGGATGTCGTGATTGGTGCAACCTCGGCGATTCCGGTTGGTGGTGACTTTGAAGTTAAGGATATGGGGCGGTTAGATTGGGCATTTGTGATGTCACCCAGTCACCCGTGTGTGCGAGAGCAAAACCTTAATGAAGCCTTTGTCAGTCAATACCCAGCAATATGTTTGGATGATACCTCTAGTGTACTACCTAAGCGACACACAGGGCACTTTTCGAATCAAAGGCGTCTATTGTTACCTAACTGGTACAGTGCGATAGAGTGTCTTAAAAATGGTGTTGGGGTGGGTTACATGCCAAGGCATATCGCCGCACCTATTATTGAGCAAGGTTTGCTGGTAGAAAAAATATTGCCCGAGCCAAGCCCGCAGAGTCATTGCTGCTTAGTGTGGCGTAAAGACGACAACCATAAGTTGATCGAGTGGATGGTTAAGTATTTAGGATCGAGTGAACAGCTTCACCAAGATTGGTTGGATCATCGCAAAGCGATCTAATGATGTGATCCGTTGAAGATCATTCGGGTTAGGTTTTAGTCTCGCCCATAAAAAGAGCGAGTAAATACTCGCTCTTTTTGATTCGGTCGTTAACTCTTATGACAAGAAGAACTTGTAGGAAGGGTTATCGGTTTCATCTTTGCATTGGTAGCCGAGTTCTTCTAAGTGCGTAGAGAACTGAGCCAAATCGTCATCACCAAGCTCAAAACCACACAGCACGCGACCGTAATCAGCACCATGGTTACGATAGTTGAACAAGCTGATATTCCAGTGAGTCCCTAAGGTATCAAGGAATTTAATCAATGCCCCTGGGTATTCAGGGAACTCAAAGCTGTAAAGACGTTCTTTCAATGGCTTCGATGGTTTACCGCCAATCATGTAACGAATGTGCAGCTTTGCCATCTCGTCATCAGACAAGTCGACAACTGGGTAGCCGCCCTCACGTAGGTCATTGATGATGTGTTCGAGTTCTTCTTGTCCACCTTGTAGACGTACACCAACGAAGATATTCGCGAGGCTTTCGTCGTTGTGGCGGTAGTTAAACTCAGTCACCGCTCGACCACCAATAATGTTACAGAACTCTAGGAACGCACCTTGTCGTTCTGGAATAGTCACCGCAAGTAGACCTTCTCGCTTCTCACCCAATTCACAACGCTCAGAGACATAACGCAGACCGTGGAAGTTGGTGTTCGCACCAGAAAGTACCGTTGCTAGTTGCTTATTTTGCAGTTGGTTTTGTTCTGCAAACTTCTTAAGGCCTGCCAGAGCAAGCGCTCCTGAAGGCTCAGCAATTGCACGGGTGTCTTCAAATATGTCCTTTACCGCAGAGCAGATTTCATCGCTAGAGACTGTAATATGACCATCAATGTACTGTTGGCAAAGACGGAAGGTTTCTTCACCAATGCGTTTAACCGCAACACCATCAGCAAACATGCTGACCTGATCCAGTACCACTGGTTCACCCGCATCCAGTGCTGCTTTCAAGCAAGCTGAGTCTTCAGGCTCTACCGCAATCACTTTAATCTCTGGCATCAGTTGTTTGATAAGCACTGCAACACCAGCGGCTAAGCCACCACCACCAACCGGCACAAAGATATAATCCATGTGACCGTTTTGCTGCAGCATCTCCATGCCCATAGTACCTTGCCCTGCAATCACCAGTGGGTGATCGAAAGGAGGTACAAAGGTGAAGCCATGTTCAGCCGATAGGCGTTCCGCTTCCGCTTTTGCTTCATCGAAATTACTGCCGTGCAGAACCACGTTACCACCAAATCCGCGTACCGCATCAACCTTGATATCCGGCGTCGTTTTTGGCATCACAATCGTGGTCTGAATACCAAGCTTAGAACCGGACAGCGCCATACCTTGAGCATGGTTACCTGCCGATGCAGCAATCACACCTGCGGCTTTCTGTTGTTCAGAAAGGCTTGATACCATGTTGTAGGCACCACGTAGCTTGAACGAGTGCACCGGCTGACGGTCTTCTCGTTTAAGCTGAACCTGATTACCAATGCGCGCGCTTAAACGTGGCATATCCTGCAGAGGTGTCACGATTGCCGCTTCGTAAACCGGCGCTCTCAGGATCTGACGCAGATAATCTGCGCCAGTTTGTTTTTGGGGGCTGGAGGTGTCATCACTCATAGTTAGCCCTCAAGTTTAGACTTATCACGTACAGCGCCTTTGTCGGCACTGGTCGCCATGCTTGCATAAGCTTTCAGTGCGAAAGACACTTCACGCTGACGGTTTTCTGGTTTCCAGCCTAGTGCATCTTGTTTAACGCGACGTGCTTCAAGCTCTGCTTCTGGCACATCAAGTGTGATTGAGCGGCTAGGGATGTCGATAGTGATGATATCGCCAGTGTTTACTAGACCTATCACACCGCCACTTGCAGCTTCTGGAGATGCGTGACCGATAGACAGGCCTGATGTACCACCAGAGAAACGTCCGTCAGTTAGAAGCGCACACGACTTTCCTAGCCCCATAGATTTTAGGTAAGTCGTTGGGTAGAGCATCTCTTGCATACCCGGACCACCTTTAGGACCTTCGTAACGAATAACAACCACTTCGCCGGCTTTTACTTTACCCGCTAAGATGCCGTCTACTGCCGTATCTTGGCTTTCGAATACGATAGCAGGGCCTTGGAATTTAAGGTTTTCTTCATCAACACCCGCGGTCTTAACGATACAACCATCAACCGCGATGTTACCTGAAAGTACCGCTAGGCCGCCTTCTTGGCTGAATGCGTTTTCTTTAGTGCGAATACAACCTTCTTTGCGATCGTCATCAAGGCGATCCCAACGGCAATCTTGTGAGAAAGCTTTAGTTGTACGGATGCCCGCAGGGCCAGCACGGAAGAACTTAAGCACGGCTTCGTCTTCTGTCTGCATGATGTCGTACTGAGCAAGTTGCTCTTGCATGCTTAGACCAAGCACAGTGCGAGTTTGGTTGTTCAATAGACCTGCACGGTCAAGTTCACCAAGGATAGCCATTACGCCACCAGCACGGTGAACGTCTTCCATGTGGTACTTCGGTGTTGAAGGTGCCACTTTACATAGGTGTGGTACACGGCGAGACATCGCATCGATATCATCCATATCGAAATCAATGTCGCCTTCTTGAGCGGCTGCTAAAAGGTGAAGAACGGTGTTACTAGAACCACCCATTGCGATATCAAGCGCCATCGCATTATCGAAAGCAGCGCGGTTTGCGATGTTGCGTGGCAGTGCTGACTCGTCGTCTTGCTCGTAGTAACGCTTGGTTAGATCAACGATGCGCTTACCGGCATTGATGAACAGTTCTTCGCGGTCTGCGTGCGTCGCCAGCATTGAACCGTTACCCGGCTGAGATAGGCCAAGTGCTTCTGTTAGACAGTTCATTGAGTTTGCTGTGAACATACCTGAACATGAACCACAGGTTGGACATGCAGAACGTTCTACTTGCTCACTTTGCTCGTCTGAAATCGTTGGATCGGCGCCTTGAATCATCGCATCAACAAGGTCGAGCTTGATGATTTGATCTGAAAGCTTGGTTTTACCTGCTTCCATTGGACCGCCTGATACAAAGATCACTGGGATGTTAAGGCGCATTGCTGCCATCATCATTCCCGGAGTGATTTTGTCACAGTTAGAGATACACACCATCGCATCTGCACAGTGTGCATTGACCATGTACTCTACCGAGTCTGCGATAAGCTCACGTGATGGCAGTGAGTACAGCATACCGCCGTGGCCCATTGCGATACCATCATCGACTGCGATGGTGTTGAATTCTTTAGCGATACCGCCGGCTTTCTCGATTTCACCCGCAACCAGTTGACCCATGTCTTTAAGGTGAACGTGGCCTGGTACAAATTGAGTGAACGAGTTTACAACCGCGATGATCGGCTTACCGAAGTCATCATCTTTAACGCCAGTTGCACGCCATAAAGCGCGCGCACCAGCCATGTTGCGTCCGTGGGTAGTCGTTGCTGAACGATAGATTGGCATTGCTTAAATCCTTATAAAATATTTGGCTGTTGCTTACTTAGTTGTTTGCGTTTGGTTTGCTGAAGTTTGGTCTGCTGGGTAAACATAATCTAACCAGCCCCACTTATCTTCAGTCGTGCCATTGAATAAACCAAAGTAAGCCGCTTGAACTTTTTCAGTGATAGGACCGCGTTTGCCTTCACCTACTGTAATTTTGTCTACGCTGCGAACCGGAACGATTTCGGCAGCTGTGCCTGTCATGAATACTTCATCGGCAAGGTATAGTGCTTCACGAGCAATGTTCTCCTCACGGATCTCATAACCCATGTCTTTTGCTAGTGTCATGATCGAATCACGAGTGATACCCGGCAGAATTGCGCTGGTCGCTGGTGGCGTTGATAGTACGCCGTTACGTACCACAAAGATGTTCTCACCTGCACCCTCTGAAAGGTAACCATCAACACTCAGTGCGATGCCTTCATCGTAACCATGACGGCGAGCTTCACCACCAACCAGTAGTGAAGATAGGTAGTTACCACCGGCTTTTGCTGCGGTTGGGATAGTGTTTGGAGCGGCACGGTTCCAGCTAGAAATCATCGCATCAACGCCGTTTTCTAGCGCTTCTTCGCCTAGGTAAGAACCCCAAGGGAAAGCAGCGATGATCAGATCCATCTCTGTGTTTTCAGGCGGGCAAACACCTAAGCCAACGTTACCGACAAAGCCGAGAGGGCGGATGTACGCTGACTCTAGCTTATTTTGGCGTAGCGTTTCGCGAGTCGCATCCATAATTTCTTCCTCAGTGTAAGGAATAGGGAAGCGGTAGATTTTTGCTGAGTCTTTTAGGCGCTTAGCATGCTCTGGGTGACGGAAGATAACCGGACCCTTTGGTGTGTTGTAGCAACGAACACCTTCAAACACAGAAGTACCGTAGTGCATTGCGTGAGTCAGGACGTGAACGTTCGCCTCTGCCCAAGGAACCATCTCACCATTAAACCAAATATAGTCTGCTGTTTTAGCTGTCATGTTAGCGGTTCCTTATGCGTTTATCTTTTGTTGTAAGTTGTTGTTTGGCAATTCATTACGGCTGATCGAGATAACGTCAACGGTACGCACATCCCACAGTTTTTCGATTTGGTTTACCAAGAAAGAGATCGGACGCTCACTGTCGACAATGATCTCAACACTCGCCACTTTGCTTTCGTGGTTTTGAGTGCCAGCTACTTGCTTAACAATAAAGCCACGGTGGCGGATAACACGAAGAACACGCTCTAGTAGTACAGGCTTATCATCGGCTTTGATGTCTAATAGGTATCTTTTCATGTTATGTGTTCTCCAACATCTCACTGTTTGAAGCACCTGGCGGTACTAGTGGCCATACGTTCTCTTCTTCATCGATAAGAACATGAAGTAGGTAAGCGGTTTTGCTCTCTAGCATCTCTTTCAGTGCTGGTTCTACTTCTTCTTTACGCGTGATGGTTTTGCCCGGGATATCAAATGCTTTCGCTAGCATGACGAAATCCGGGTTGTCATCCAAGATGGTTTCACTGTGTCGGCCATCAAAGAACAGCGATTGCCATTGGCGAACCATGCCTAAGCGCGAGTTGTTAAGCAGCACCATTTTTACTGGGATTTGGCGACGCTTCAGCGTACCAAGCTCTTGAATGTTCATCATGAACGAGCCGTCACCTGAGATAAGTATAGATTGGTCATTAGGACGACCAACCGATGCACCCATGGCTGCAGGTAGGCCAAAGCCCATAGTGCCTAAGCCCGCTGAAGTGATGAAGTTTTGTGGATCGCGTGGCTGAATGTGTTGAGCTGCCCACATCTGATGTTGGCCAACATCGGTCGAAACCATAGAACTCGCAGGCATCATGTCTGACAGTTGTTTCAACAACAGAGGTGCGAAGATAAGGTCGCCAGGGTGGTCGTAACGCCATTTGAATGAGCTACGAAGGCCTTCGGAGTGATGAACCCAAGAAGAGATGTCTTGGCTTAGCTCCAGTTGAGGCATGATCTTGTTGATGTCACCACGAATTGGTGCATCGGCAAGACGTAGTTTGCTGAACTCAGCAGCATCGATATCAATATGGATAACTTTAGCGTGCGGTGCAAAGGTGTCGAGCTTACCAGTAACTCGGTCATCAAAACGAGCGCCAACAACAATTAACAGGTCACTTTCTTGAACCACTAGGTTAGCGGCTTTGGTGCCGTGCATACCCAGCATACCCAGGTAGTGTGGGTCGTCACGTTCAATGGTGCCTAAGCCTTTTAGTGTGCTTACTGCAGGCATTGGATTTAGACGTAAAAACTCACGAACTGCATCGGTTGCTTTCGCCAGTTGAACGCCACCACCTACGTATAAAACAGGACGAGTCGCTTGAGACAAGAAGTACTGAGCTTGCTCAATGGCATCCGTTGTCACTACGGGAATGGCTGGTGGTGTAAATTCAGGAAGAACTTTCACAGGGGACTCTGCTAATTGAACGTCTTTAGCTATATCGACAATAACCGGACCGGGACGTCCTGCTTTTGCAACGATAAATGCTTCAGCCAATGTCGGCGCAAGATCTTCAATATCGGTAACAAGGTAGCTGTGTTTAGTACATGACAGAGACATACCAATCACATCCATTTCTTGGAATGCATCGGTACCAATGTGGGAACTAGCAACTTGACCAGTGATAGCTACGAGTGGGATGGAATCCATAAAAGCATCAGCAAGACCTGTGACTAGGTTAGTTGCCCCCGGGCCTGAGGTTGCCATACAAACAGCGACGTCTTGCGTTGCTCGAGCCATACCGATAGCGGCCATTGCAGCGCCTTGCTCATGACGACATAGGATATGTTCAACCCCGCCGTCATAGAGTGCATCGTAGATTGGCATGATGGCACCGCCAGGGTAACCAAATACGGTCTCAATGCCTTGTTGCTTGAGTGCGGATACGACCAGTTCTGCGCCTTTCATCGTAATTCCTCCGTATTACCTTTGTTTTGGTAATTGTTTCCATTGTCTCTGCACATCTTGTGCTCCCATTCTTCCTGTAAATCGGCAAAGCCGAAAATGTTTCAAAATATAAAATCGAATGTCTAAATTAGAAAAAACCCCCGGACTTTTCAGTGCGGGGGTTTTTTCTAATTCGTGGTTACTTTTTTCCCACTCGCCCCCGCGCAGTCTCAATAATGACTACGATAATCAGGTTAATCAGTGCGTAAATGCGAGCGTTAAATGTCATAAAGTTCGAGTTTTCTCGTTTATTGTCTTAAGTAAATGTCTACATCTCTAGTGTTATCACACAAATCTGCTGCATGACAAGGAAAATGTCATTCTTTTTTCACATTAAAACACCATTCCACCACGCTATATAACAACCTTATCGCTTTGGTGAGCAATGAATATCCAGAGTGAATACTTTTAAATCAAAGACAAAGGAAAGTTATGGGACTCGCAATAATTCATAGCCGAGCTAGTGTGGGTGTAGAGGCACCAGAAGTGACTGTGGAAGTGCATATTAGCAACGGAATGCCCGGTTTTACGCTGGTGGGTTTACCTGAAACGACGGTTAAGGAATCTAAAGATCGAGTCAGGAGTGCCATCATCAATTCTCGCTTTGAATTTCCATCGAAAAGAATCACGGTCAACCTTGCACCTGCAGATTTACCCAAAGAGGGAGGACGTTTCGATCTGCCAATTGCGCTTGGGATTTTGGTGGCGTCAGATCAGCTTCCTACATCAAAAATAGTTCAACATGAATTTATCGGTGAGTTGGCGTTATCGGGAGAGCTGCGTTCAGTCAAAGGAGTGCTACCAGCAACATTAGCGGCGGATAGTGTTGAGCGATGCTTGGTGGTTCCGCACCATAACGGTGATCAGGCGGCCTTAGTTGGCAAGGGAGCGCATAAATCTGCACAAACCTTGTTGGAGGTTTGCGCTGATATGTGTGGCCAGGCTCAGCTTGGTTTATATCGAACCGAGCATCATCATGTCGATGTGTCTGATAATCGTGACCTACAAGATATTATTGGCCAGCAACAAGGTAAGCGAGCACTGGAGATCGCCGCAGCGGGCAACCATAACCTTCTTTTTCTCGGCCCGCCCGGAACTGGAAAAACCATGTTGGCGTCTCGATTGCGCGATTTGTTACCTGAGATGAGTGACGACGAGGCGATGGAAACCGCTTCGGTGGCTTCTTTAACACAACAAGAAATCAATCAATACAACTGGAAACAACGACCTTTCCGTTCTCCACACCATTCGAGTTCGATGGCAGCATTGGTCGGTGGTGGCTCGATACCTCGCCCCGGTGAGATCTCTTTAGCACATAATGGCTTATTGTTTCTTGATGAGATGCCAGAGTTTGAGCGTAAGGTACTTGATTCACTACGAGAGCCACTAGAGTCAGGTGAGATCATTATTTCACGCGTGGCAGGCAAGACACGTTTCCCTGCTCGCTTTCAATTAGTTGGTGCACTTAACCCAAGCCCAACAGGTTATTATGAGGGCAATCAAGCTCGAGCGAACCCGCAAATTATCCTGCGTTACCTCAATCGACTATCAGGGCCGTTATTGGATCGATTTGATATGTCGTTAGAGATCCCTCTATTGCCCAAAGGGATGTTAGCCGAAGGAGGTGACCGTGGTGAAACCACTCAAGTCGTGAAGCAACGAGTTAAACAAGCGCGTCAGTTGATGTTATCTCGAAACCATAAGTCGAACGCACTGTTAGGTAGCCGAGAAATTGAAAAGTACTGCCCATTGAGGCGTGAGGATGCAGAATTTCTGGAAACGGCTCTGCATCGATTAGGTTTATCAATTCGTGCTTATCATCGCATTATTAAGGTAGCGCGAACCATTGCAGACCTAGACGGTAACGAACAGATTGAAAAGAAGCATTTATCGGAAGCGCTTGGTTACCGAGCGATGGATCGATTGTTGAAGCAACTTACGGCTCAAGCGGTGTAGTCATACCAATCCTAGTAAACAACGGGTCATTTATTTACTGTGATTGGTATAGAAACAAGAAAGCCTGCTTTTTACGTAGGCTTTCGTTGTTATGAACCAATTGTTATGAACTAATGGTTATTAGCGATCAGTGATGCCTAACTAGAACTTGTAGTTCAGGCCGACTGAGACGATGTATTGTGATTCATCGTAGAAGGTAATGTTCGAGTCGCTGGTGCCGTAGCCCGCAAGTGAAACAAACGACCAGTTTTCCCAGTCCATGAATTGATCATATTCATACGCGGCAAATAGGTTGATGTTGTCGTCGCTGCGCTTCTTGCTGTAGATAGGGTTGCTTGCATCGTAAGAGCGTTGGTTATAGCCCGCTGTTAGTGCGTATTGGTGACGACCCATACCGCCAAACAAACTCACTTCACCGCCAAACTGTTCATAAGAGGCAGCTTTGCCATCGGCAGAACTTGATTGGTAAATCAATGATGGTACTAACATCATGGTGCGATTGATTGGTTGACGGTACTGACCTTTCAGATAGAAAGTATTGGCATCACGCTGAAGTTCTTCTCTAACTCGATCATCTTCTACATCTTTGGTGGCGTAGGCCATGTCTAACGAGAAAGCTGAGCCCGCAATGCTACTTAGTTTCAAACGAAAGGCATTGCCTGTTTCATCCGTTTTGGTGCGACCTGAAGTGGTGTTGTACGGATCGGCCCAAGTCGCACCAGACATGACAGTCGGCAGAAGTGAAGCGTCGATGGTCATGCCTGACTCTAGTTGGTATTTATAACCCAATTCAAGCACCACAGTACCTGTTGCTACGTCATCACGAGTTGTACCTGTGTATACCTGGTGATTTAATTTTTCGCCAAAGGTGTAAGCAATACTACCCAAAGGAGCGATAAGAAATGAGCTCTCAGATGAGGCTTTCTGGTTAATGGACGAAATGGTGCTATCTGCATCGGTATTAAAGTTTGAGGTGGAAGAGGTAACCCCTGTATTAATAGAAATTTCACCACTGAAACCTTGTTCGTCTGCAAGCTTGGCAAAAGCAGGAGAGGTTGCAATGCTCAGTGCCAAAAGCGTTATTTTTATTTTCATTCAAAGGCTCCTTGCCTACCAGTTCTTAGGACTGGATATTAATATCAGTAAAGCACAACGTTTTCAGGATGATTGTTTATCTATGAATATTTTTGAACTAGTGCAAAAAAGGAAGCCGAAGCTTCCTTTAATCAATACGTTACTTCTTAAGTAGGAAGTTAACGAGCTCGAAGTACTCATCGAGAGAGCTGATACCTTGAGCGTCTACTAGGTAGCGGTTGTTAACGACGACCGCAGGAACACCAGAAAGACCGCTGTCTTTGAATGCTTTGTCGAAGCGGCGAACCATAGAGTCGACTGCAAAGCCGTTGTATGCCGCATCGAATTTCTTAGCATCAACGCCTTCGTCTAGGAAGATTTGACGCAATTCTGCTTCATCGCGTGGTGGCTTGTTCATGGTGTGGATGCGGTTAAACATCACTGGCACCATTTTGTCTTCAACTTTCAGGGCAATCATGGTTGCGTAAGCTTTGCTCATTGGCAGACCCATGTTGCCACCCATGAATGAAACATGGTTCTTCTGTAGCTTAGCGTCTTTTGGTAGCTGTTGTTTTAGCTGCTGGATGATTGGTTCAAAGCTATTACAGTGTGGGCAGTAGAAAGAGAAGAACTCTGTCACCATTGGTTTTTTTGATGCTTCTAGATCGAGAACTTTGTAGTGTTCACCTTCGTTAAATTTCGCAGCGTGAGCTGAAAGGCTCAACATGATCAATGAGAAAAATGCGAATAGCTTTTTCATTTATCCAATCTCCATTATGTTTGAATTTTTATCTAGTTGTGTTGCGATTGCTGTTACCACTGAGGCATTAACGAAAGTGGTGGCTCTTGCAGGGTAGCAATTTGCTCTTTACAAGCAAGTACTTGTTGCTCCCAATATTTTGGATCATTAAACCATGGGAAGGCTAGAGGAAATGCAGGATCGTTCCATCGTTTCGCCAACCATGCCATGTAATGCACCATACGTAGACCGCGTAGTGGTTCGATTAGTTTCAGTTGCGCGGTATTAAAATCGCAAAATTCTTGATAGCTCTCTAGCAGAGTATCCAGTTGCATTAGCTTATCTTGACGCTCGCCGTTGAGCAGCATCCACAAATCTTGTATCGCAGGGCCGTTACGTGCGTCATCAAGATCGACGAACATTGGCCCGTCACGCCATAAGATATTGCCAGGGTGGCAGTCACCATGCAGGCGGATATTTTCAATATTGCTTGGCCACTGGCTCTCTAGCTCTTTGATCAGAAGGTCGACATCATTAAAGAACGCGTTCTCTAGGTGTGTCGGGATAAACTGAGAGTTCTCTAGAATTTTACGTGGTTGATAAAGGTATTCATCTAAGCTGATGGTTGGGCGATGTTGGAATGTTCTCCCCGCGCTGGCTTTATGAATACGACCAAGGAAACGCCCAACGCCTTCCAATTGGTCTAGATTGTCGACTTCGTACTGTCTGCCACCAACACTTTCAAATAAGGCAAATAGGTAGCCTTGATATTCATGCAAGGTTGCGCCGTTGACTCGTATGGGTGGAGCGACTGGCATCTCTTGTTCGATTAGCTCTAACGCGAAGTCGTGTTCTTCTTGGATCTGTGCTTTGTTCCAGCGCTGCGGACGATAAAACTTAACGACGTAGCGTTTACGGTCTTCATCGGTGAATTGATACACTCGATTTTCGTAACTGTTGAGAGCGAGAAGCCCGGATTCAGCACGGACTCCAATACTCTCCAGTGCGTACCACATGAAGTCAGGAGTCAGGTTATCAAAGTTAAAGGCTTGCATCGTCATAGAATAAAAAAGGCTCATTACTGAGCCTTTTTCCATTTATTGGGTTGTTATACCTAGCACTAAGGTGACTGGTATCAGAGCTTTTTGATAAAGCGGCTTTCGACTTTCATCGTAAACTCTTCATTATCCGAGAGTATAAACTGAATTGTCGAAACTGGTGAGCTCAGTTTTTCTGGATCGACGCCCAAACTGATAGGAAGGTTTAAAACCTCACCTGGGTCTACGGTAATCTTTTGTTTACCGTACCAGATAGAATCCGGTAGCCCGCTGACATCAAGTTTGTACTCTTGCTCTTGCTGAGTCTTGTTGATGACTTTCAAGTTGTAAGTATTTTCGACAAGCCCTTGGCTATTGATTCTAAATAGTTGGTTTCTATCGCGCAGAACGCTTAAGCCTGCAGGATCAACACTCGCGATTTGTGCGAAAAACAGCCCCAACATAACGATCAGTATTACGCCATAGCCCAAGAGCTTAGGACGCATCACCTTGGTTGAGTGCCCCTCAAGCCTATGTTCGGTGGTGTAGTTGATCAGACCTTTCTCATAACCCATACGTTCCATGGTGTTGTCACAAGCATCAATACACGCGCCACAGTTAATACACTCGTATTGCAGACCGTCACGAATATCGATACCCGTCGGGCACACTTGAACGCATAAATTACAGTCAATACAGTCGCCTAGACCAAGTTCTTTTGGATCGGCTTTACGAGAGCGAGGGCCGCGGCTTTCACCTCGTTCAGTGTCGTAACCCACGATGAAGGTATCTTTATCGAACATTGCCGATTGGAAACGCGCGTAAGGACACATGTGCAGACAAACAATAGAACGCATCCATCCGGCATTCGCATAAGTACACCCAGCAAAGAACAATACCCAAAACACAGGCCAAAAAGTCGAGTTAAAGGTAAAGAAGCCAACCACCAGCTCTTTGATTGGGATGAAATAACCGACAAAGGTTAAGCCCGTCGCAATCGCAATCGCCCACCATGCGATGTGTTTGATGGTTTTTCTGAGAATTAAATTGCTCGTCAGTTTGCCCGAGTCTTGTTTTCTTCGCTTATTGGCAGCACCCTCCAGTTTCTCTTCGAACCAGATGTACATGAAGGTCCAGACGGTTTGTGGACACAGGTAGCCACACCAGACTCGCCCTAAGAAGGTGGTTATGAAGAACAAGCCAAACGCCGCAATCATGAAGAGGATAGCGAGTAGCGTTAGATCTTGTGGGTATAGCGTGGTGCCAAAGAAGTTGAACTGCTGGCTACCTATATCGAGCAAGATCGCTTGTCGTTCACCAAATGGGATCCATGGGATAAGCGCAAAAAGTAAAAGTAAGAACCAACCTCCGTAACGACGAAGTTGTTGGAATTTACCTTTGCTTTCTCGAACATAGATTCGGTTACTTGGGTTAAATCGATCTCCATTACCTTTATGTGTTTTTGGGTTAAAGGTTTTAGGAGTCACATCTTTGATATCGATTTTATCCTGACTCATGGACTATCCTTTTTGTGGCTTGTTTGCCCGGTTAACTCGAGCATGACGACATTACTTGAAAGTATGGTTTAGAGAACCTGTAGAAATTGAGCTTGGTGCATTTGTTGGTATCGCACTCACTCTTATTATTTTAGAAGATTCTTATGGATGGCGATTATAGCGACAATCTTGTTCTCATTTCTTTAACGCTATCAACCTTTAACAACAAAAGTCATAACAGTTGTGACGAAAAAATAGCGAACAGAAACAAAAAAGCGACCGAGTGGTCGCTTTTAAACATTGAGTGTTTTATCTATACGGCAATTGAGCCCTAAATAAATAGGCGACTAAAGAAGGCCACGCGCTTTTAGAATTGCGGTTTTGAAATCATCTTCTTGGTCTTTTTTAAGGCCTGGGATCATTTCATCTTTTTCGCTATTACGCATTTTTAGATGGTAGATAAGAACATCGTCAGTTAGCTCTTCAAGCTTACCTTGGTAGCCCGCTTCTTTTGATAGCTTAATGATGAACTCTAATAGGTTAAGCTCTTGATCTTTCTGCCACTCAGGCTCCATCAGTTCAAGCAGTTCTTCAATGCGGTGGCACTTCATACTTTATTTCTCCACAAATTTTATAATGATTTGTGGCTAAGGTATCAAATCGGGTAGGGAATACCAATGTGTAAACACATTTCAAGATGGGAGCGGGCAAGAAAAAAGCGCAGTATAAACTGCGCTTTTTGTTAAGCGGCTTTAATTACTTTTGTTGCAGTCGGTGCTAATAAAGCAGCCTTCTCAACGAGAGTCATTGTAGGAGCCAATTTCTTAGCCGTTGGAGCAGCAACAAAGCCACTACGACGACGCATCGCACTACGGTTGGTGTGCGAGAACCTGACAGCTGTTGGGCGCATTAATTTACCTAACGGTCAGGCATATCCATTGCCAATCTAATGGCCTGATTTATCATGAGCTCCGCCTCAATTGCTTGAAGCGTCACTCGTCTGGCTTTCGCCAATCCGAAAAATAAATCAGGATAATGATATGCATGCATATCAAGGGTTAGATTATCACTATCTAAGTTATCGATCGACGCCTGAGTGATAATTAAACGATATTAGAGCTAAAATAGTGTGAGCAGTATATTTGAGTTTGAACCTCTTTCAGGCTTAAGATGATGTTTTAAAGGAGGTGCATATGTCGTTCTTAAAGAAAACGTTAGCAAGTTTTGGAATTGGATCTGCCAAGGTGGATTCTGTATTGCAACAGGAAGTGCTTTATCCAGGTAAGAAGGCGAGCATTATTGTACATGTCTACGGAGGTGCTCAGCCGCAGGAGATCGATAACATTGATCTCAACTTATGCTGTCGCTACGTCAAAGAAGTTACCGCGAACTCGCAAGGGCAAGAGGGCGGTCATAAACGCCGAATGCACCAGACATACTCGCTGGCAAAATGGAGCTTGCCGTATGCCTTTGTGATTCAACCGGGTGAAACCCGTGACTTTGAATGTGAGTTTGATGTGCCACTGAACACACCGGTTACGATTGGTGATTCAAAGGTATGGCTGGAAACCGGGTTGGATATTGCGATGGCGATTGACCCATCGGATAAAGACACCTTAACGGTTCGTCCCGACCCACTGCTCGATGGTATTTTTAACGAGCTTGAAGCTCAAGGCCTGCGTATTCGTCAAGTGGAATGTGAAGCGGTCAAAGGCTTTGAACTGCCGTTTGTACAAGAGTTTGAGTTTGTGCCGACGACGGGTCCTTATCATGGCCGTTGGCGTGAATTGGAAGTGGTGGCTCATCGTGATGAAACAGAGCTGAAGTTGTGGTTCGAGATTGATAGAAATCGCGATGGTGCAAAAGGCATGTTAGCTAGCTTGCTAGGCGTTGGTAAGCTACAGCGTCAATTGAGTGTGCCACTGGATACCTCACCACAAGATGCTGGCAAGATGGTACTTGAATATCTAGATAACGCCTCTTAGTTCCTATAACCCTTTAATTAACTCTTTGGTTATTTAGTTTTGGATCTTTTAGCCTCATTACATATTTCAGGCGTCATTAATGTCATAAAAGGTGTCATAAAAATTTAAGCTTACACGTGTAAGCTTAATGTGCAATACTGGGTCAATCGAACATTTACTCTAGTAGGATATTCATGTCTGCATCATCAGCCAGCGAATACAGTGACATCGAAGAACGCGCTAATGCAATAACCCATGGCTTGGGCGTTGTGCTCGGCGTGGTTGGTCTGATCTTGCTGCTTATTCGTGCGTTTGATTACCAAGCCGACATGCTAACTGTTGCTAGTATGGCTGTGTATGGCAGCAGTATTATTCTGCTCTTTCTCGCCTCCACGTTGTACCACTCTATCACCACTGAGAAAACCAAGCGCTTACTCAAAACCCTTGACCACTGTGCGATTTATTTGTTGATTGCGGGCAGTTACACGCCGTTTCTCTTAGTGGGCTTAAGAACTCCATTAGCGATGGGCTTGATGGCGGTGATCTGGGGGATTGCGCTAGTGGGCATCATCATGAAGATAGCCTTCGTTTATCGATTCAAGCGTTTATCGCTGTTCATTTACCTAGCGATGGGTTGGCTATCTTTGATAGTTGTTTATCAATTAGCGATGAATATCGATATAGGTGGTTTGGTGTTACTGGCAGTTGGCGGAGTGATTTACTCGCTGGGTGTGATTTTCTATGTGGCAAAACGCATCCCTTATAACCATGCCATCTGGCACTTGTTTGTATTGGCGGGCTGCGCTTGCCATTTCTTCGCTATCTATCTGTTTGTGACACCGGTTTAGTTTTGATTGAACCGGTATGCCCCTAACGGGTAGAAACGTCAGTGATCTCCACGTCTATTTTATATTCAGGATACTTATCAACATCGATCGCTAAGTATTTACCTTCTGCCGAAGTTTGTGGTCGAAGGTAGGTATCAGCAAGGCGCTTAATGGATTGCCAAGTGTTGATACTGCCTTGATGCAGCAGCTCACCCGTTGGTGAGTAGACAGTGATATTTAGCGTAACTAGCACGACGGCTTCTGTGCTTTGGTTAGTGACTGAAATAGGTAAGATTAGCTGTTCATTCTCGTAGAGTCCTGCCCCAATCAAAACGTCCACACCTGATTTGGAAAGCTGCAAGCTTGGCTTGGTGTCTCCAATCTTGATTGTGGTACCGCGTGTGTTTTTGGCTACAGGAATACTCGTCAATGCTGACTCTGCATTCGATGATGCGTTACTCACATACTGCCAAGTAAAATCGTCTTTTAGTAACACTTGCTTACCATCAGACAATGTGACCATTTGATCAGCAAAGGCAGAACTTACGAATACTGAGTTTGCGAGCAATGCGCTAGCGAGAAGTACGTATGATTTCATCTGTGTTTCCTTAAATATTCGCGGAATTAGCGTCGCCAAAAGGCTGGGAAAAATAGAACAATGAGCGTCAGTATCTCGAGTCGTCCCATTAGCATGCCTAAACTTAGCAACCATTTAGCGGCGTCTGGCAGTGGAGCAAAGTTCCCGGTTGGACCGATCACGCTGCCCATGCCTGGGCCCACGTTGGCAACGGCTGTGATAGCGCCTGAGATGCTTGTTATTGGGTCTAACCCCATCGCACTCAAACCACCAGCAATTAAGATAATCGTAATAAAGAACATCAAACCAAATGCGACGAGTGAACGCACAATGTCGTCATTCACAGGTCGCTGATTGTAGCGTTGAACAAACACGCCCGATGGGTGAATTAGCTTCATCATTTGTTTGTGGAGCATGGTCATCGCGATCTGGAAGCGGAAGATTTTGATACCGCCAGAGGTTGAACCCGAGCAAGCACCCGCCATCATTAGGAATGCAAACAAGGTAGTTGGTAGTGCACCCCACGCGGTGAAGTCTTCTAAGCCAAAACCGGTTGTGGTGACGACTGATACGATGTTGAACATCGAAACTCGCATCGCATCCATGACTGTGTAGCCATCTCTCATGACCAACCATGTGGAGATCACGGCACTGGTGACTAAGAATAGGTAAGTGAAGCCTCTGACTTGCGCATCTTTGTAGAGTATTGAGAGTTTTCTGCCTCGCAGTGCGCTAACAAACAGTAAGAACGGCAGGCCGCCAAGGAACATGAACAGTGTTCCTACCCAGTGAGCACTATTAGAGAAGTGGTTCATTGAGCCATCTGATGTTGAGTAACCACCCGTCGACAGTGTTGTGAAGGCATGATTGATCGCATCGAAGATGCCCATGCCTGCAAACAGATAGCTAATGATGCATAAGCCAGTCAGAACCAAATAAACCGCCACGATGTTTTTCGCGACTGTTTTCGCTCGTGGGCTACTTTTATCTGACCAATCGGATGATTCGGTTTGGAACAGGCGCATACCACCAACGTTGAGCATTGGTAGAACTGCTACCGCCATAACGATGAAGCCGATGCCACCTAACCATTGCAGTATTGAACGCCACAATAGGATGCTTGGTGCCATGCTGTCTAAGCCGCTTAATACGGTTGAGCCTGTTGTGGTGATACCAGACATGGTTTCAAAATAGGCGTCAGTGAAGCTGATGTGGTTGATGAAGACAAACGGCAATGCAGCAAAGGCACTGGCAATAGTCCAGACCAGAGAGGTGATCAGGAACATATCCCGCACCCCCAATCGAAACTTAGCGGAGCGGCCTAAACTCAAGCAGATGAACGCCACAATGTGCGTGATCACGACCGATTGACCAAACTCGAGAAAACCACCGGTGCCAGTAAAGAAGGCAACCAATGTGGGGATGTACATGAAAAGGGCGAGTTTTGATAACACTAACCCTATTACTAATAATATCGGACGAAAGTTGACCATAGCTTAATAGACCATAGCTTTAATTGATTACAGCTTTGTGTCGGAGCGTCGTTCCCACAAAAAGAAAGTTGCGAGAACGATGCTTACGAGAACAAGGCTATAAGAAGAACGGGCTCGGTTGGAATAGAGACTCAACATCAGGTACGTATTTCTTGTCCACTAGGAACATCACTACGTGGTCATCTTGTTCGATTACGGTTCTATCGTGCGCGATAAGTACTTCTTCTCCGCGAACAATCGCACCAATAGTGGTACCCGGTGGTAGTTTGATGTCGCCAATCGCTCGACCAACAACCTTAGAGGTGGTTTCGTCACCGTGAGCAATCGCTTCGATAGCCTCAGCAGCACCACGGCGTAGAGATGATACATTTACAATATCAGCACGACGAACGTGGGTAAGCAGCGCAGAAATGGTCGCTTGCTGTGGCGAGATAGCAATATCAATCACACCACCCTGAACAAGGTCGACATAAGCGCCACGCTGAATCAGCACCATTACTTTCTTGGCACCCATTCGCTTCGCCAGCATCGCTGACATGATGTTGGTTTCATCTTCATTGGTTAGGGCAATGAACACGTCCACCTGATCGATGTTCTCTTCGGTTAGCAGTTCTTGGTCGGCTGCATCACCACAGAATACGATGGTGTTTTCTAATTCTTCAGATAACTTCTCGGCGCGAGTGTAGCTGCGTTCGATAAGCTTGATGCTGTAGCTCTGCTCAAGGCGTTTAGCTAAGCTTGCACCAATGTTACCGCCACCAACAATCATGATGCGGCGGTACGGCTTCTCTAGGCGTTGAAGCTCACTCATTACAGAGCGGATATGGTTACTTGCTGCGACGAAGAAAACCTCATCATCGGCTTCAATGATGGTAGTGCCTTGTGGGCGAATAGGGCGACCTTGACGGAAGATAGCGGCTACACGAGTATCAATGTGCGGCATGTGTTCACGCAAAGCAGACAGTGCGTTACCAACCAATGGTCCACCGTAGTAAGCTTTTACTGCTACTAGGCTAACCTTCTGTTCAGCAAAGCTCACAACCTGCAATGCACCTGGATATTGAATCAGGCGCTCGATGTAGCTGGTGACGAGTTCTTCTGGGGCAATCAAATGATCGACCGGAATCGCCCCTGATTTGAAGAGTGCTTCTTTCTCTTCTAAATACTGTGGAGAGCGGATACGGGCAATACGGTTTGGTGTGTTAAACAGAGAAAAGGCAACCTGACATGCGGCCATGTTGGTTTCATCCATGTTGGTTACGGCAACCAACATGTCGGCATCTTGCGCGCCCGCTTCACGTAGTGTGTTCGGGTGGCTGGCATAACCGTTTACAACTCTAAGGTCGTATTTGTCCTGAAGTTCACGAAGTCGGTCGGCATTACGGTCGACAATCGTGATGTCATTGTTTTCACCCACTAGGTTTTCAGCAAGGGTACCGCCAACTTGTCCAGCACCTAGAATAATGATCTTCATAGCCTTTCTCTTATTTTTTGCCGTTGTAATTCTAGTGATCTCTTTTCGCTTTGATAATGCACTAGAAAGAAACAGCGGCTAAGAAATAAATTCTTAGCCGCTGTTAGTTGTTATGCCTGTTTTACTAGAACTGCGTAGTAGAAGCCATCCATATCTTCTTCACCAGGTAGTATTTGACGACCCGGTTTTTCGATATCAGACCCAACTAGCGTTGCGTTCTCGGTGCGCTCTAAGAATGCTTTCACTTGCAGCACGTTTTCTTGCGGCGTGATAGAACATGTCGCATAAACCATGGTGCCGCCTTCTTTTAGCTGGCGCCACATTGCATCCAAAATCTCACTTTGCAGCTCTGCTAGTGCATCAATATCAGATGCACGGCGTAGCCACTTAATGTCAGGGTGACGGCGGATTACACCCGTCGCTGAACACGGAGCATCAAGTAGGATGCGGTCAAACTGACTGCCTGTCCACCACTCTTCAGGGTAGCGAGCATCACCACAGATCACGTCGGCACGCAGTTGTAGGCGTTCAAGGTTATCGTAAACGCGGTCTAGGCGTTTAATATCACTGTCGATTGCAACCACTTCAGTGTCTTGAGTATGTTCAAGAATGTGTGCAGTTTTACCGCCAGGTGCTGCGCAGCAGTCTAGGATTAGTTCACCATCTTTTGGTGTTAGGTAATCAACAGAAAGCTGAGCTGCAGCGTCTTGTACTGATACCCAGCCTCGGTCGAAACCAGGAAGCAAAGTAACATCACAAGGTGACGCTAATTTTATGGCATCAGCCGCTTCAGGGTGCAGCGTGTATTCAATGTTTTCGTTTTTAAGCAGTTCAACATACTCGTCACGAGTGTGGTGTTGGCGGTTTACACGCAGCCACATTGGTGCCTTGCTGTTGTTTGCTTCAACTAATTGCTCCCACTGATCTGGGTAGCTTTCTTGAAGCATTTTTAGGATCCAGCTTGGATGGCTGTATTTGCCCGCATTGTGGCTAACGGCTTTCTCATCTAGCTCTTCTTGATCGCGCAGGTAGCTGCGAAGCACTGCGTTGATCAAACCACTCAGGCTTGGGCCGCGCAGTGTTTTGGTTGCTTCAACTGTTTCAGCAACGGCAGCATGCGAAGGAATGCGCATAAAGCTCAACTGGTAAATGCCTACTAAGATCAGGTGGTGGAATACGCGCTTTTTACCTTTAAGCGAGTTTTCCATCAGTTCGTTAGCGATTGACTCTAAGCGAGGCAGGTAACGAAGTGCGCCGTAGCAAATCTCTTGCAGTAGAGCATGGTCTCGCGGACGGATCGTTTTTTGAGCCGCAGGGAGAGCGTGTGAAAGAGAGTGGCCTTTATCGACAACTTGGAATAGGACATTTGCAGCAGCAGCGCGAACATTCATGAGGGGTACCGAATATTTATTTGAATACATGAGGGCATCTCTGCCCTCGTAAAGGTTTTCTAAATAGTGTTTTTACAAGCTACACGTTTTTAAGTACATATTGAGTAGCTTTAAAGCGGTTAAGAAAGTTGAGTACCAACTTCAAACCAGCTTGCACGTGAGTTCAAGATGTCTTGAACTGACATGGCTTTTTTGCCTGGAACTTGTAGCTGTTCCAATACTAGTACTTTGTCGCCAGTCGCAACATAAATACCAGTCTTATCTGCTTTGATGATTGAGCCAGCTGGCGCAGATGTCGATTCTTCATCAACACGTGTCTGCCAAACTTTAATGCTTTTTTCATCATTAGAGCTGCTATCAACAATCGCAAAGTGACTCATTGGCCACGGGTTGAAAGCGCGCACACAACGTTCGATGTGTTCTGCACTGTCATTCCAATCAATTTTAGCTTCTTCTTTGCTCAGCTTCTTCGCGTAGTTAGCAAGTTCGTCGTCTTGCTTCTCAGCAACAGCCTTACCAGAAGCTATGTCTGCTAAACACTCAACAAGCGCATCAGGACCAAGACCAGCTAACTTCTCGTACATTGACGCACTAGTATCTGTAGATTCGATTGGTAGCGTCGCGATGCTGAGCATATCACCGGTATCAAGGCCGATATCCATCTGCATGATCGTCACGCCTGTCTCTTTATCACCTGCCCAGATAGAGCGTTGGATAGGAGCAGCACCACGCCAGCGTGGCAGGATTGAACCATGCACGTTGATACAACCCAAGCGAGGCGTATCTAATACAGCTTGTGGAAGAAGCAAGCCGTAAGCGACAACAACCATGATGTCAGCATTCAAATCTGCTAGCTCTTGCTTAGCTTCATCTGACTTGAAGTTTTCTGGTTGGTAAACCGGAATATTGTTTTCAAGTGCGATGTTTTTTACCGGGCTCGCAGTCAATTTTTTACCGCGGCCTGCTGGACGATCTGGCTGTGTGTAAACAGCAATAACTTCATGCTCCGAAGACAACAACGCCGCCAAGTGACGGGCGGCGAAATCCGGAGTACCTGCGAAGACAATTCTTAAAGATTGACTCAAGGTAGACTTCCTTCTTAATTTAGTAATAGCAGCGGTTATTAACCTTGTTTCTCGTTGAAACGTTTAATCTTCGCTAGCTTATCTTGAATACGTTTGCGCTTTAGTGGCGATAGGTAATCAACAAACAACTTGCCTTCTAGGTGGTCAAGTTCGTGCTGAACACAGATAGCCAGAAGGTCGTCAGCGTCGAATGTGAATTCGTTGCCTTCACGGTCGAATGCTTTAACCGTTACTTCTGCAGCGCGAGGGACTAGAGCTCGAGCGCCTGGTACAGATAGACAGCCTTCTTCGATACCATCTTCGCCACGTTTGTCGGTAATTTCAGGGTTGATCAGGACCATAGGCTCGTCACGTGTTTCTGAAATGTCGATAACAACGATGCGCTGGTGGAAATCTACTTGCGTTGCAGCAAGGCCGATACCTTCTTCGTCGTACATGGTTTCAATCATGTCATCAACGAACTTTTGAATCTCTGGGGTAACTTCTTTTACCGGTTTCGCCACGGTACGTAGACGATCATCTGGTAATGTTAATACTTGTAATACAGACATATACACTCGAAATATTGAACTGTGCCGAAACAGCTTAAACCTTGTTGGCTCAATTCTAGACATTTTAGAGGTCAAATGACAGCATCCTGAAGTTAATTCTCTAATCAGATGTCATATATTCAGACCAAGGAACCTAGGTCATGCGTCATTTTTCTCCCATTTTTTCTCTTGTTTGTGCCTCGCTTTCGTTCGCCGTTGTGGCTGAAAATAGTGCTCAACCTTTAACCATTAAGCAGGGCGCACCTGAGGCGTATGTGGTGGTAAAGGGCGATACCTTATGGGATATATCTGCGATGTATCTTGATAGCCCGTGGTTGTGGCCAAGGTTATGGCAGGTAAACCCTGAGATAGAAAACCCTCATCTTATATATCCCGGAGATAAACTGTCTTTGGTTTGGATTAATGGTGAACCGGTATTGAGTCTTAAACCGGTTATCAAGCTGAGCCCTAAGATTCGTGTCTCGGAGAAGAAAGCGGTGCCAACCGTCAATGAAGGATTGGTTCTTCCTTACCTACAATCTGATCGCTTGGTTGAACAGCAAGATATTCAATCGGCTCAACGAGTGTTAGGAACGAGTGATGGTAAGAGATTCTTATCGGGTGAAGACCGGTTGTTTATCTCGGGTAACCAACAACATCAAAAGTGGGGTATCTACCGCGCCGTTGAAACCTACCAGCGACAGCAACCTCAAGCGAGTATGACCTCGTTGCGTTTGGTCGCCACGGCACGCTTAAAAGAAGTGGACACTGAGTTCAGTAGCTTACAGATAGAGACTCAACTGCAAGAGGTGCTGCTTAACGACCTCGTGTTACCAGAGCTTGGCGTTGATCTGGTGAAGCTCTCAACCACGTTTTATCCTGCGCCTAGTGCGGCGGGTCAGTTTGCTAATATCTTGGGTTCGTTAGATGGCAGCCAATACAGTGCAAAGAATCAGGTGGTCGTTATTAATAAAGGCTCACAGGACAACCTTCGTCAAGGCTCTATGTTCACTCTTAGCGAGAGCGGGGCTGTGGTGTTTGGTAAGCAAGGTGAATACAGCTATAAAGAGTCAGCGGCGAGCGATAAGGTGCAGTTGCCAAGTACCTCACTCGGTAGTTTGATGGTTATTCGCCCTTACGAGTATTTTAGCTTGGCGTTGATCACTCAAAGCTCCAAGCCGGTTAGTAATGACATTCTGGCGGTATCGCCTTTAGACCTTGCGTTGACGGAAGAGGTTAAGGGCACCGAGTGAATGAGCAACAACTGATCGCTTGGCTCTCGCTGAGCTTTGTTCCACAACTGGGTGGTAAGCGTCTTTCTCGTCTGCTGAGTGCTGATTCCCCATCGAATATTGTTGGTTACTCCAGCCAGCAGCTGCAAGCGATTGGTTTGTCAGCCAAGCAAATATCCTACTTAAGACAGCAAGCCCCTAGAGAAGTGGAGGCTTGCTTAGCATGGCAAGCAAAACAAACTAACCATCACATCATTACCCCTAATTGCTCACATTATCCGAAACTACTGAACGAGATCGCCTCTGCGCCAAGCGTACTTTTCGTTAAAGGTCACGTTGAAAAACTGATCGAGCCTCAGATCGCGATGGTTGGTAGCCGTAATGCCAGTATCGAAGGGCTGCAGACAGCGAAGTCCTTCGCCAAAGAGTTCGTCCAAAATGGCTTGATTGTCACTAGTGGCTTAGCGTTGGGTATTGATGGTTATGCTCATGATGGTGCTTTGGATAAAGGAGGGGAGACTTTCGCAGTGCTGGGCTCTGGCTTAGATTCCATTTACCCAGCGCGGCACAGAAACTTAGCCGATAGGATCTGTGAAAATGGTGCATTGGTTTCAGAGTTTCGCCCAAGTGCCAAACCACGACCTGAACATTTCCCTCGCCGTAACCGTATTATAAGTGGATTATCGCTCGGAACCTTGGTAGTTGAAGCGGCTGAGAAGAGCGGCTCTTTGATTACAGCTCGCTATGCCATGGAGCAAGGCCGAGAAGTGTTTGCGCTGCCCGGTTCAATTCATAGCCCTACCAGCCGTGGCGGCAATAGCTTAATTAAAGCCGGTGCATGTTTGGTGCAAAATGCTCAAGATGTTCTGATCGAAATAAAGAGTCTGTTAGACTGGTCTATAGATCAGCAGCCCAGTTTGTTCGAGCCTACGCCGAATGAGAGTGAAAATGAACAATTGCCATTTCCACAGCTGTTAGCTAACGTAGGATTAGAGGCGACACCCGTTGATATTTTGGCACAGAGAACCCATATACCTGTGCATGAGGTCATGATGCAGCTTTTAGAGCTTGAGCTCTCAGGGCATGTTGTTGCAGTTTCCGGTGGCTATATTCGAAAGGGGAGAGGCTAAGCTATGATGATGGACATACTGATGTACTTGTTTGAAACCTACATCCATAGCGATTCTGAATTGCAGGTGGATCAAGATGAGCTGGAAGATGAGCTTCTTCGAGCAGGGTTTCACCAAGATGATATTTATAAGGCCCTCCATTGGTTAGAAGATCTTGCTGCATTGCAAGATACCGAGAACCAAGCGGCGATTAGTGTGTGTTCCAATACCTCGATGCGTATTTATACCAGTCGAGAGATTTCACGTATTAATATGGAGTGTCGAGGCTTCTTATTGTTCCTTGAGCAGATCAACGTGCTTACGACAGAGATTCGTGAAATGGTGATTGATCGTGTGATGGGGCTTGAGACCAACGAATTTGAATTGGATGATCTGAAATGGATTATCTTAATGGTGCTATTTAATGTGCCGGGTAATGAAAGTGCTTACACGCAAATGGAAGAGCTGTTGTACACCAAAGAGCAAGGTATCTTGCATTAATACAGGCTTGTCATGAGTAGTAAGATTGATAATCAGCTTTTTTCAGCACATGAACATGCGTTAGAGCATGAACCATGTCCACAGTGTGGTGGGGAGCTTCAGCTTCGCCATGGTAAGCACGGCCCATTTTTAGGCTGTAAGCAGTATCCGAGCTGTGATTACATCAAACCTCTTCATCAAAATGATGGTCATGTGGTGAAAGAGCTGGGTGTGCCGTGTCCTAAATGCCAAAACGAATTGGTATTAAGGCAAGGTCGCTTTGGGATGTTCATTGGTTGTAGTAGTTACCCAACGTGTAATCACATCGAATCTTTGGACCAACCGAAAGAGCAACCTGAAGAGCAGCCACTTGTTGCCTGCCCTGAGTGTGGCAGAGGCCATTTGGTTGAGCGTAAATCTCGCTATGGCAAAACCTTTTATGCGTGCGATAACTATCCTAAGTGTAAGTTCGCAGTAAACCAACCACCTATTATCGGTCGTTGTGAACAGTGTCAGTTCCCGTTGTTAATTGAGAAGAAAGCAGCCAATGGAACCAAGAAACAATGCGCTGATCGCAAGTGTCATCACATTCAATCTCAATAACCTGATGTTATAGACAAAAAAACGGCGCTCAATGAGCGCCATTTTTATATCAAATCCACAATGTCGGCTACTTCATCTGCTCAGCAAACTCATGCACAGCAGGGTAAGCTTGCTTATCGAGAATGTCTGCCAGTGAGCATAACGCTCTTTGCAGTTCTGCGTTGTAGTCAGCGCTCACGTTAATGTGGCCCATCTTACGACCTGCACGCTTCTCTTTGCCATACCAATGAACATGACAGCCACCTTGAGCTAGAATAGCCCCAGGTAGGGTATCTTCACCAAGAATGTTGATCATTGCGGTTGGGCGAATCAGTTTAGTACTGCCTAGTGGCATACCACACACAGCACGTAGGTGGTTCTCAAACTGACAAGTTTCAGCGCCTTGCTGTGTCCAATGGCCAGAGTTATGAACGCGTGGTGCAATCTCATTAACCAGCAGTGAACCTTGAACATCAAAGAACTCAAGTGCTAGCACGCCAACGTAATCCAAACGTTCTGCAACAGCGGTGAACATGGTTTTTGCTTGCTCTTGCAGTTCAATGTCATCAATCGCTGTCGATAAGCTCAATACGCCGTCGGTGTGAACATTCTCAGCCAGTGGGTACACTTGAATCTCGCCATTGGTACCACGAGCACCAACCAGTGATACTTCGCGGTCAAACGGAACAAACTCTTCAGCCACAATCGCTTGGTTGTCTGTTGCGGCAATGCACTCAGCCATTTCTGTCCAAGTCGCGTCAACATTGTCTAATGTATTTAAGCGCCATTGACCTTTGCCATCGTAGCCGCCTAGTGTGCTCTTCAGTACCATTGGTAAGCCAACGTGAGCGATCGCAGCGTCAAAGTCTTCGCGAGAGTTAATCACGTAGTACTTAGCGTTTTTCACGTTTGCTTCGTCTAACAGAGCTTTTTCAAGGCGACGGTCACCGCCAGCTTTAATTGCTTCTGTTGTCGGTAAGAACTTACCGCTGCGCTCACATACCTCAAGTACATCGTGAGGAATATGTTCGAATTCAGCAGTAATGACGTCCGCACGCTCAATCGCATTTTCTAAGCCGTTACCTAGAATCGCTTGCGTTAATGGGTGAACAATATTTTTGCTGCCAACATCAAAAGCAGAAATTTCAATATTCAGCGGTGCCCCAGCTAGGGACATCATGCGAGCAAGTTGGCCCGCGCCTAACACAAGAACATGCATGGAAATTAGTCCTCTGCAGGGTTTGGATTAGCCAGAACCGTTTCTGTTTGTTCAGAGCGGAACGCTTCTACTTTTGTCATTACTTCTTCATTGTGTGTACCAATGATTTGAGCCGCTAGGATGCCTGCATTGGCAGCGCCAGCTTCACCGATAGCCAAAGTACCTACCGCGATACCTTTTGGCATCTGCACGATAGAAAGCAGAGAGTCCATGCCTTTCAGTGCTTTAGACTGAACTGGAACACCCAGAACTGGTACGCTTGTGAAAGCAGCCGCCATGCCCGGAAGGTGCGCTGCACCGCCAGCACCAGCAATAATCACTTTAATACCGCGCTCTTTCGCACTGGTTGCGTAGTCTGCAAGCAACTGAGGTGTGCGGTGAGCAGAAACCACTTTTGTTTCGTACGCCACGCCAAACTGATCCAACATTTCTGCAGCTAGCTTCATTGTTGGCCAATCAGATTTAGAACCCATGATAATACCGACAGTCATCTCAAACTCCTTCAGGTACGATTTAATTAGTGATTAGATATTTTGCGCGCATTATACGGGTAAAATCGCCTAAGGAAAACGTTTGCGTCAGTCTAAGTTGTTAATTGATACATTTTATAAACAAATAGCTTTAGTCACAGTGAATGATAATTTGTACACTTAGTGAGTTAGATAACTGAATTAATGAGGCAACCCGTGGATAACTTTCAACATACTTTGCAGGCATTACAACAAGGTGAAGTCATTGCTTACCCGACCGAAGGCGTTTTTGGGGTCGGTTGTGATCCCGATAATCCACAAGCCATCAAGAAATTACTCGACTTAAAACAGCGACCGATCGAGAAAGGGTTGATCTTAATTGCTGCGAGCTACGAGCAACTGTTACCTTACATTGATGAAAGCCAATTGACGGAAGCGCAGTTGGCAACAGTGAAAGCGACATGGCCAGGTCCAGTCACTTGGATCATGCCAACCAGCAGCAAAGTTACTGACTGGGTAAGTGGTCAATTTGATTCCATCGCGGTACGAGTGACTGATCACCCTTTGGTTCAAAGAATGTGTAATGAGTTTGGTAAGCCGTTAACCTCTACCAGTGCTAACCTGACCGGCGAGCCGCCTTGTATGACGACTGAAGAAGTTCAGCAGCAACTTGGCCAACATTTGGTGGCTATTTTAGAAGGTCAAACGGGTGGTCGTGAGAAGCCAAGCGAAATTAGAGATGCAAAAACGTCGAAAATATTAAGACAGGGTTAAACCCTGCAGAGGAAGAAAGATGTCAGCAATTGATAAAGAAGCAGTAAAGCAGTTTTTACTGAGCCTACAAGATTCGATTTGCCAGCAGCTTGAGCAAGCTGATGGTACTGCACTGTTTGAAGAAGATGCATGGCAGCGTGAACCTGGCGAGCGCCTGGGTGGCGGTGGTCGAACTCGTGTGATGACCAACGGTGCGGTATTTGAGCAAGGTGGGGTTAACTTCTCTCACGTAGCGGGTAAGGCTATGCCTGCCTCAGCTACAGCTCATCGCCCTGAATTAGCCGGACGTAAGTTTGAGGCGATGGGGGTTTCATTAGTTATCCACCCTAAAAACCCATATATCCCTACCTCACACGCGAACGTTCGATTCTTCATAGCAGAAAAAGAAGGGGAAGACCCAATTTGGTGGTTTGGTGGTGGTTTTGACTTAACGCCATTTTATCCTGTCGATGAAGATTGCCAATCTTGGCATCAAACAGCCAAAGATCTTTGTGCGCCATTTGGTGACGATGTTTATCAAGAGCACAAAGAGTGGTGTGATAAGTACTTCTATCTTCCGCATAGAGATGAAACACGTGGTGTGGGTGGGTTGTTCTTTGATGATCTTAACGAGTGGGGCTTTGAAAAGAGCTTTGCTTATATGCAGGCGGTCGGTGAAGGTTTCGCAGCCGCATACTTACCAATTGTAGAACGACGCAAAGAGACGCCTTATGGTGAGCGCGAGCGTGATTTCCAACTTTATCGTCGTGGTCGCTATGTTGAATTTAACTTAGTGTATGACCGTGGCACCCTATTTGGTCTACAAAGCGGTGGTCGCACAGAGTCTATATTGATGTCGATGCCGCCATTGGCTCGCTGGGAATACCGCTACGAGCCACAAGCGGGTTCACCAGAAGCTCTGCTTTATAGCGACTACCTAAAGCCTCGAGTTTGGTAGTTCTTCCTTCCTTATAGGGATAGTGATAGGGTCATCTATATAGATGACCCTTTTTTATTTCTGTTAGGTAAGGATATGACACAGCAAGTAGATCGTTATGCCGTTTTCGGTAACCCTATTGGGCAAAGCAAATCGCCATTCATTCACACATTATTTGCTCGCCAAACCAGCCAACAACTTACCTATTCAGCATTACAGCCAGAGCATGGTGAATTTATCACTGCGGCCAAAGCCTTTTTCAGCGAAGGTGGTCGAGGATGTAACGTCACAGCACCTTTTAAAGAAGATGCCTATCAGTTTGCCAATCGCCTAACTGAGAGGGCTGAACTGGCCGGTGCCGTAAATACCCTTAAGAAGTTAGATGACGGAGAAATCATTGGTGATAACACCGATGGTGAGGGCTTAGTTCAAGACCTGCTTCAACATCAAGTCACGCTAAAAGGAGCACGTGTTCTTCTTCTTGGCGCTGGTGGTGCTGCGAGAGGAGTGATTCAACCTCTTCTCGACCAAAAGCCACAACAGCTGGTGGTCGCTAATCGAACCAGCTCAAAGGCTGAACTTCTGGCTGAGATGTTTTCGTCGCATGGAAATATCAAAGGTATAGGGCTAAGTGATGTTAATGAAGGCTTTGATGTCATTATTAACTCGACCTCATCTGGCCTAAGTGGGCAGCTTCCTGAAGTGTCTGACGTTATTTTCAATTCTAATAGCACCGTTTATGACATGGTTTATGGATCGGGAACCACGGTATTCAATCAATGGGCATTAGATAATGGTGTTCATGCTGCTTATGATGGTTTGGGTATGTTAGTGGGGCAGGCAGCAGAGAGCTTTATGCTTTGGCGTGGTCTTCGTCCGGGAACAAAACAGATTTTAAGAGAATTACGTAAAAACCTAGAGATGTAATGAGGTATTTATAAAAAATGAATCAATCAATTATATTTCCTGATATCCAAGATTGGGATGAAGAGAATCAATCAATCACCTTCCCAGCACAACAGTCGGGTGCATTGATTGAATGTGTCATGTCTATTGAAGAATTATCACGATTGGCAGGTAAATATATAGAAGAAGGCGATCAAGCTTTAGCTATCTTTTCAGAGTTACGTTTCGATATTGAAGAGCTAGCGGAAGAGTTAATAGAAGAAGAGGAGTATGACTCCTCTAATCGGATTCAGATCAAAGCGCTTTAGACTGGCAGCACAGAGTCTAGATAGTCATTTTTATTCTGAACATAGTTGTCAGCGGACTTTTGTAAGAAAGCACGTTCTTTGTCGTTTAATGGACGTGCTTGTTTTACTGGGCTTCCTACATAGAGATAACCGCTTTCAAGTACCTTGTTTGGTGGCACTAAGCTACCAGCACCAATCATCACTTCTTTTTGGATAATCACGCCATCCAACACGATCGCTCCCATACCAACAAGTACACGATCTTCAATGGTGCAGCCATGCAGCATTACTTTATGCCCGATAGTGACATCATTACCTATTAATAGAGGATAACCGTCAGGGTTTTCAGCATTCTTATGGGTGACGTGCAAGACACTACCATCTTGGATATTCGTTCTCTCTCCGATATGAATGTGGTTCACATCCCCTCGAGCTGCAACCAAAGGCCACACGCTAGAGTCGTTACCGATTTTGATATCACCAACCAGTACCGAACTTGTATCTATATAGACACCTTGCCCAATCTGAGGGGATATTCCTTTATAACTGCGTATTGAACTCATAAATCCTCCTTTATATAGGCACCTTAAGCTCTTAATTAAGGGGAATACTAGTGAAAATGGAGTGCTTTGAACAAAAAACGCTCGAACAATCAAAAAAGTA